>NZ_JBKBVU010000135.1:0-8356 GCF_046289365.1 Caldimonas sp.
TCCGCTGCGGAGTTGGTGGAGGCATTTCAGGATTTCGGCCAAGAACCGATAAGGCACCGGGTAAAGAACTGGCGCGGAAAATCGCAGTTCTTTACCGGCCCGGGCAGGAGATTCGAGAGGGCGTGACGACGCCCGCGCCGAGCGCTGGGCCCGCCGCGGACGTCAAAAGAAACGCAGGCCGATCAGGCGTCGGTGAAGCCAAATAGGCGCCGCTGTTCCGCCCAGTCACGCGGGATGCCGCCGACCCGGCCGCGCAGCAACTGCAGGTTGAGCTGACGCGGCTGTTGGCCTTTGACGATGGCGGTGACGATGTCGGGCGCCAGCGTGGTCATTCGGATGACCTCAGCGGCCCAGCCTTGCTCCATTTTCAATGCCGAACTGAGTTCGGCGATGGTGGCGAAGCGGCCTTGGTCGATCAGCCGTTGCCAGTGGAAGGCTTTGGCCAGCATCCGAATCATCGGCTCGTCATAGCCGCCCGAGGGGCTGGCGTTCGACGGGTGCGCCGGTGGGATCAGCAGCTTGCGGTTGCTGCGGCGCTTGATCGTCAAGGGCACTGACGTCACGCGCTGGCCATCGCTGACGTAGCTGCGTGGCGTGCCGCCGGGGTCGATGGTGAACACAAGCCGGCGCGAGGGCGTGCTCATGCCGGCTCCCGGTCGCGCTGTTCCTCGATCAAGGGATGGGTCCCGATGTCCGGGCCCAAGCCAAGCCAGCCATCCTCGCGCCAGAGGATATCCAGACCCTGGTCATGCAGCTGCACGCGCTCAATCAGTAGACGCAGAATTCGCTGCTGCTCGATGGGAAACAGTTGCTCCCACACATCCCCGATCCGCCGCATGCCGACCACCACCTGCGCTTCGTCGAGATGCGCACCTTCGGGATGGCGCTGGCAGGCGCGCCACGTGCCGATCAAGACTTCCGGTGCGGCCAGCGCAGCGTGTACCTGGGAAAGCACGGCGCCCTCGATTTCGGCTGCCGGCAGGTGGCCGATATCAGCGCGGCCGGGGCCAGTGACGGTGCCCGCGGCGTTGCGCTTGTAGAGGTAGGGGACGTAGTAGCGGTAGTGGCGACCGTTCTTCTTGCGTGTGTAGGAATGCAGCATCTTCTGCCCATCCGGTGCGAACAGCAGGCCGGCGAGCAATGACGCATGTTTCGCCTTGCGCTCGCGAGGCGCCTGCTTGCGCCGTTCGACGTAGGCGTGGGCGGCATTCCACAACGTGAGCGGCACGATCGCGGTGTGCTGGCCCTCGAACCAGCGGCCCTTGAGCGAGATTTCCCCGAGGTAGATGCGGTTGCGCAGCAGCACGAACAGGTACTGCTGATCGATGCGCCGGCCTGCGCGCTGCCGCCCCGTTTGGGTCGTCCAGGCCTTGGTGGTGTGGCCTTCGTGTTCGAGTTCGCGCACCAGCTGCGCTGCCGACCCGTGCTCGGCGTAGCGTCGGAAGATGTCGCGGACCAGGGTGGCTTCCGCCTCGTTGACCACCAGCTTGCGGTCCACCACGTCGTAGCCCAATGGCGGCACGCCGCCCATCCACATGCCCTTGGCCTTGCTCGCCGCGAACTTGTCGCGAATGCGCTCGCTGGTGACCTCGCGCTCGAACTGCGCGAAGGACAGCAGGATGTTGAGGGTCAACCTGCCCATCGACGTCGTGGTGTTGAACTGTTGCGTCACCGACACGAAGGACACGTTGTTGCGGTCGAACACCTCAACCAGCTTGGCGAAATCGGCGAGGCTGCGCGTCAGGCGGTCGATCTTGTAGACGACCACGATATCCACCCGCTTGGCCTCGATGTCGGCCATCAGCCGGCGCAGGCCCGGGCGATCCAGATTGCCGCCGGAGAATCCGCCGTCGTCGTAGCTGCCATCGAGCGCCAGCCAGCCTTCATGGCGCTGGCTGGTGATGTAGGCGAGGCCGGCATCGCGCTGGGCTTCGAGGCTGTTGTATTCCTGTTCGAGGCCTTCGTCGCTGGATTTACGCGTGTAGACCGCGCAGCGCTTCTTGGTCACGACCGGCTCGGGCGAAGTGAAAGCAGTGCGTTGCGGCTTCATGCGGGCTCCTTGGCCGTGAGGCCGAAGAACGCAGGGCCCGACCAGTGGGTGCCGGAGATGTGCCGCGCAATCGCCGAGAGGCTCGTATACCGACGGCCCTCGTACTCGAAGTCGTTGGGACCATGCACCAGCACGCGGTGGTCGACGTCGTCGAAGGTGCGAACCAGCATGGTTCCCGGTAGCAGTCGGTTACCGTCGCGGCGCATGGCCTTTGGCAGCAGGCCGGTGGCGCCGATGTCCTCGAGTTGGGTCCGGACCGACGGCTTCAGGCCGCCGAAGGCGTGCTCCTGGATCCGATAGGCCAGTCGCGATTCCAGCCAGGTGCGCTGGTGATGGTTGGGGCGCTCATCGAAATGCTCGTCCCAGGCCGCCCACAACTGCTCCATCGTCAGATGGGGCAAGTGGGCGACACGGGCGGCCACCGAGGCCGCATCGGGGTGCTGGCTGGATCTCGACATCAGCGAACTCCTTGGTCTGGAGAGGGGTTCGCATGAACGCGCTGGTGGCCACCAAAGCCAAGGTCAGCCGATCGATTATCGTCGTACGCCGGCCTGGCGGCCTGCCGCAGTCGAAGAAACGCCGTGGCGAGTAAATCGACGATCTCTTGATGTGGGTGGCGGGGTGCGTCCGAAGGGGAGAATGGTTGCTGATCCAGCATGGTCGGCGCTCGGTGGGAGAACGCTGCTCATGCTAGGTACCACTGGCGCTTGGCGTAACGTGAACTAGCGGGAATGAGCGGAGTCGGGCTTCGCTCGATACCACGCCGAACGTTGCCCATCGGCTTCGCGGTATCGAAGCTCGAAAAGTCGCGATTCGTGCACCACTTGCCGCCAACTGCTGCAGCCATATTTGGCAGGCAGTTGCTCCGGGTATCTTTCTGCAATCCAGCGTTCAGCAGACTCAAGCGGCGTCCATCCTTCGATGCCCAACTCGCCAGCCGCCTTGCGCAGCGCACGAACGATGCCCGCAGCGGGCCAATGAACGGCGCCATCAGAGGCGATGCCATTGACCACCAAGTCGCGGAATGCATCCGATTGCACGAACTCCGCTGCCAGGCGTCGGGCCTGATCCATGTGCTCAGCCCATCCGCGGAGTTGCTCGAAATGCTGATCAATGCGGTGATAGGCAGCAGTCAAAGCGTCGCGTGCACCTCGGCATCCGTCCAGGCTCCAGAGATCGTGCTGATCAATGAAGTGGTGAACCAGGTTGTTCCGTAGGGTGACCAGTTCCTTCAGTTCGCTCTCGATCCGGGAAAAATCCTCCGCGGAGAGGCTCAGATGCATCCGCATGCTGAGCGAGACGACGTCACTGGGTGGGCAGGGTGTTGAGTCTATGGAGGTGGCGGCTTCGTTGTTGACGACATAGGACCCAAGGAAATAGCCGACCAGGTTACCCAGCGTCTTGGTGGCGGCATCCGCCACACGCGCAGCTTGGATGGATGCCAGTGCCGTCGCCGGCCCTGAGATCTCATGGTGCGCTACGATGGCCTTGATCAGATGTTCGTACTGCTGAAGGCGCAGCAGGCACCGGCCCAGCAGTCTCTGAACTTCACGTTGGAACGTTTGCAGCGATTCTTCGATTGGCAGTGTCGTCATGGTGAGGGCGATCGCGCCTACCGATCAGAAGTTGTCGGTTGCCCGTTCGAGGCAAACTGATCGGCGCAGTCGAAGTTCTCTTCGTCGTGCCAGGACCGATCCCATGAGCGTGGCTCAGCGCTCTCCAGCAGCAGGAGCGTGATCACGCGGTCCCGGTCGGCATAGGTGTGCTTGAACTCGCGTAGTTTCATGTGCGGTGCTTCATTGGGGCACCACAGCGCAGCGGATTGCACTTCGCCTTCGAAGCACTGCGTGACGCTGGTGTCGGCGGCCAACGAGTTGACGGCAGGTTCCTGCATCTCGTTCACCTTCCGGTAGCCGGCTTTGGTCCTGAGCGCGCTCCTGCTGCGGCGTTCGTAGTCGAGGTAGCCGTTGTCCCAGCGGATCAGGACCGCGCGTTGCTTGGTGATTTCGACGAAGCGCAGGCAAAGCGCCTCGAATGAGACATGGAACTCGCGGGCGATTTCGCTGAGGATGTGCAGGTCCACCTTGCCCTGGTCGCCGAGCAGTTTGTCCAGATCGTCGCGCGGCATCAGCAATTGGCTGGCGAAGGCATTGGCTTCGCGCTCGATGTTCCGGCCATCGGCCTGGCCGGAGGTCACGCCGGACTTGTCGCATTGAAACTGGCTTTGCCGTTCGCGGTGCAACAGGAAGTGCCCCATCTCATGCGCGATGGTGAAGCGCTCGCGCTCCGGGCACTTCGGCCGTGGCCGGTAAAAGATTCCCCATTCGTTGGGGGCGTTCGGGTTGTTCGCCAACATGCCTTCGAAATTCGCAGCATCGATTGGCAGTGGCGCCTTGAGGACCGCGCCCTTGCCGAATGCGGGTTGGTTCAACAGATCGCGCACCACCTCGAGGTTGATCGCGGCGGGAAGCGAGGCGCCGAACACCCCGCGCAGTACCTTCCAGATGCGGGCGGCGGTTGCCGAGGGCGTCTGCGGCGCGGCGCTCACGGTTTCGGCGCGGCGTCCGTGCTGGTGCCGAACATTAGATCGAGCGCGCGGCGGAATTTCTGTTTGTCCTCATCGCTCATGCCAGCGTACTCGCGGAAGAAGGCGTAGTCCTTGGGGCCGATGCCTGGCATTTCGCCGGGCTGGTCCTCCATCAGTTCTTCCATGGTGACGCCTAACTCGCGCGCCAGTGCGCGGACGCGCTCGGCCGAGGGCTTCTGGCCTTCGCGCATCTCCAGTTCCCAGAGATAGGCCTTGGTACAGCCGACCACGTCTGCAAGTTGTTGAAGGCTCAGGTTCTTTGCCTCGCGCAAGCGGCGCAGGCGGATGCCAAAGGGGGTAGCCATTGCGGTCGCCGGTAGGGCCGGGAATCCGCCGAGTATAGCCACGAGATACGGATGCAGGGCAATAGTGGGTCTCGATGATTGACGAGCGGAAATCCGAGGACTAGGCTACGTCGTATCTCGCCACCTTACGTTTCGGGAGGAATCCGAACACCAATTCAAGCCAACTGACATTGATTCGCGTGTGCTCGACCTCCAGCTGTCCCTCCCCCAACGATAAGGAAAAACCCCACGGTGAATTTTCTCGACGTCCTGCGTGGCCTGCCGGTCGACGCCACCCTTCAGAAGTTGATGACCGACCACGGCCTGCCGGTGCCTGCAGGCTTTGTGTGGGCGGATACAAAGGAATCCACCGCGACTCTGATCGAGTCCGTGAGCCAGTGGCCGGATGAGCACAAGCGCAACAACTTGATCGGCGACCTGGTCGCGTGCGTTCCGCTGGCAGACGGCCCGGCGCAGCAGTTCCTGATCCAGGTCGTGTCACAAGACGCCCAACTGCTCGCCGACCTCGTCGCCTGCAAGAGCGAGCTGCATCGCGCGTTTTGGCTGTTTGTTCACCAGCCGAAGCTCTTCGAGCAGGCGCTGGACTCGGACTATCTGGAGCGGCGCAGCCCGCAGGCCGTGCAGCACGATCTGGAAGTGAAGAAGCGGCCGATCGACACGCCGGTGGCCAAGGCCTCATTCGAGAAGGCGATGTCGAAGTTCTACAAGGATGAGCTGCAGTGCGGCGACAGCATCGAGAGCCGGCTGTTCGAACGCAGCCACGGCGTGTTTTTGATGAGTGTCCATGTCAAGGCGTTGCCGACGCTGCAGATCGAGTTCCAGGGCAAGTCGCTGGGGCGCCGCGTGGGTCATCCCAGCATCGACATGGTGCTGGAGTACTCGATGAAGACCGGTGTGGCGAGGTCGGTGGCGCGCGGCGGGGCGCGCTTCCACGAGCGCTTCGCCGAGAATTTCGCCGAGCACATCCTGGGCGAGAAGGTGGATGCCAAGCGGATCAAACCGGCGGCGCTGGATCTGTCCATGCTGCGCACCGGGTTCGACGTACCGCAGGCGATCCAGGATGGCTTCATCGCCACCCAGCTCAAGTCGATCACCCTGTTCGATAAGGATGAGGAACTGAAGGCTGAGTTCACGGCGACCGCCAAGGCCGAGCACAAGCATGTTTCCGATTTGCTGCGCGACAAAGTTCTGGCCGAGCCGCTGAACGGTCAGTGGAAAGTCGCCTCGGCCACAATCCACCTTTACTACCCGGCCGAGGCCGGCAAGCGCCCGAGGGTCGTGCCGATCGTGGTGACCAGCAAGGGCCGGCTGAACCTGCACAAACTCGATCCTGTGATGCAGGCGCAGGTGGAAGGCTATTTGGTGGAGGTTGGCATCCTGTCGAGCGGGCAGCGATTGCAGGCGCAGGAGACGTCCGATCTGGCGCCGATGGTCGAGGGCTGACCGTGAGGCAAGAGGGCTGGGCGCTAGTGTGCCGGATGTTTGCTCAGGGCAGCACGGTTCGGCAGGCAGCGATGACGCCGAGGGAGGTGGCGTCATTGAAGGGGTTGGGCCGCGCGCTGAAACCGGCTGCGGTGAGCCAGCGCTACATCCTCTGTCCGAGTTGCGACCAGCACAGCGGTGAGGTCCGCGCCGACCCGCGCAGCGGCCGAATCTGCTGCTGCCCGGACTGCGGACCGGTGACGGTCGACGGCTCTGACCTGGCAGCGTGGAAGCTCGACGAGGATTGGTTCCAGCGCAGCTTGCGCCGTGCGCTAGACATTCAGAGCCACGATGGAGTGGTGGCTCTGGCCGATGGCATTTGGCGTCTTGGCGATGCGCGCCAATCGCCCGTGGTGCTGGCTCGCGACCTGACGAGGCTGTGGCACGAGCCGTCAGTGCTCGGCCGCGTCCGCAGCGCCAAGGCCGCCACCCGTGTGATCGCGCCCATGTGTGTTCAAGTCCGCGGGAATCCGTTCGACGACGGCGCCGGGGTGGAATGGATGCCGCTGGAGGAGAGGTTCATGCTCCTTGGCGACGGCATTTCCTACATCGACAGCGGCGATAGGGCTGCCATGTTCCGGGCTGTGGATCCGAGCGTTCCCGTCCACGGGCCGTTCTCGGAGGACTTCCGGTGGGTCACGTTGAAGGGGTGGTCGCATGGGCCGATCCAGCTTTCTGAAGGACAGTCCGCAGTGCTTCGAGTCCTGTGGGGGTTGAGCGGGGCGAAGATCATGCGTGAAAGGCTGAAGGACAAAGCCGGAATCGAAAGCAATCCATCAGACATCTTCAAACTGAAGACGCACGAAAAGGGCAGGCCGGAACACGAGGGGCCGAAGTTCGCCTACAAGGCACTGGTCGATGTAACGAAGGGCGGCGAGTACTCGATGCCCCGCGATAAAGCCTTATCTCTGGTTCTCTAAACCCGTTTGCTGCTCCAGTTCGGCTCACGAACCCGCTCTCGCCGACACAGGCGCAAGTCCTTGCCCCGACGGGGTTTCTGCCCGTGCCGCGGCGGCCTGGTTCATGCACCGGAGCAGAGAAGAGAGAGGAAAACGGAATCGAACCGGGGGCGTTTTTGGCCCCCAGGGCGCACCAGGCGGCACGGGCAGAATGGCCCGGGAGCCCGCGGGGCAGGGGGATTCCAGAAACAAAAAACCGGCCGCGAGGGCCGGTTTTCTGTCTGTATATGGTGGCCAGGGAGGGAATCGAACCCCCGACACGGGGATTTTCAATCCCCTGCTCTACCAACTGAGCTACCTAGCCAGTCGCTTTAAGCGAAGGCCGCAGAGTGTACCGGCGCAGCGTGGCGTGTGCAAGGCCACGGGGCAACTGTCCTCCGGCTGAATGCGGGCCCATCCGTGATTGTCGAGGGGTTCCAGGCTCCGGTAGCGTGCCGTCATCCCCGTTGTGAGGAGTAGTGCCGATGCGCCCGATCCTCTTCGTTTTCGTCCTGCTGCTCGCTGCCTGCGCCACCCGCCCGGGCGACCGGGAGGCTGCCGCGCTGGCCCGCTACGAGGCGGCGGCAGGTGAGCCCGTGGCATCGTTCCGATTCCAGCGGCTCGACGGCTATACCGTGCTCGGCCCGGAGCGGGTGGTGGTCTGGACGCGGCCACGGGAAGCCTTCCTGCTGGCGGTGGACGCGCCCTGCAGCGAGTTGCCCTGGGTTTCCGCCATCGGGCTCACCTCGAGTCTTGGCAGCGTGCACGCCCGCTTCGATGCGGTGCTGGCGGGGCGCGAGCGCTGCCGCATCCGCGAGATCCGCCCGGTGGACGTGAAGGCACTCCGTGAGGCGGAGCGCAAGGCCCGTAGCGGCACGGTGGAGGCCAGCGGGCGCGACGAGGCGGGTCCTCAGGCCTCCGGCACGTAACCCGGGGGCTTCTCGGCGCCGCCGCCGAACAGGAACTTCTCCATCTCGCCTTCGAGGAAGGCGCG
>NZ_JBKBVU010000136.1:0-8344 GCF_046289365.1 Caldimonas sp.
AGCACTACTCTTCTGCCTCAACCAACACCTCAGGTCGCCGCGACATAGCCGCCCCGCCTGCTCGATCAAGTCGCGCAGACTGCTCGCCAAAGTGGGGCATCCCGGACATCACCCCGGCCCTGCCGTTGTTCGCCCAGCTACGCCGCTTCACGCTGGCCGTGATCGCCGCCGCCGAGACGGCCGCCGACTTCGCCGGCATCCTTTACACCGACGCGCCCGCCAGCGGCGAGGCCGACGCCGCCGAACCGTTCGAGCCGATCGAGTTGGAGAAGCGAGCACTCGTGACCATGCCCGGCGGCTGGAAGATGAGCCAGCTTCAAGCGGAGCAGCCTTCGACCGGATACGCCGAGTTCAAGCACGAGATTCTGAACGAAATCGCTCGCTGTTTGAATATGCCGTTCAAAATGGGTGATCGAAAGGCACGCTTTTTGGAAACAACCCAAGACCCTGCCCTGGCCAGGATTTGCGGCCACCAGGATGCGTCGTGAAGAAGATTCTGCCCAGAATTGTGCGGCAGCTTGCCCCCGTTTTGCGTCCGAAGAAGCAATAGAGGGACCGCTTGGCAATCCCGTTCGTCATTTCGCCCCGCTTTCGCGTTGAAGAACTATTAGAGGGCTGTCGCGTACGGATCTGTACTTTTTTTGTGAAATCCGGCCAGATTTTCGCAAAGTGGCCCTCTCACCGTGTAGGTAACAGATAGAGGGACAATTTTTTGGTCAATGCGACCGCGTTTGCGGTCATTTAACAGTAGCTGCATTTATCGCCCACCGAACCATCGAACCGAACCCGACTCGCACGAATTAGCCACAACCACCACTGCCCGGCGGACGGCACCAGCCGTTCGTGCGCGATCATGCGCGTTCATCGCGGGAGGATTCATGGCTGACGAGCCAGACGACAACCACAGCGGACTCAGCGAGGTGGCGGCGGCCGCGTGGGCCGCCGTGCTGCTTGACATCTACGAGCGGCGAAAATGCAACGAAGGCAAGGAACACGAAGGAGCGGACCCATGTCCCGAGAGATTATTACGGCAAGCGGGTTGAGCGGCATTGGCATCGGCATTACCGGTGTCGCCAACCTGGTGCGGACCATGTATCACGGCGTGCCGATCCGCACCGTCACGCTGGCGGCGGCGCTACACCGCTCCGAGGGCGCCGTCGAGGACCTGCTGCGGCGGGCGGCGCGTCAGGGCTTGCTGGCGTGCGTTTCCGGGCGCGGCTGGGCGCCAGGCTAACCCAACGCTAGGGCTTGTTTCAAAGATGCCAGGTCATGCCAGTGATCCTGACACCAGTATCGGCGCGCTGCACCGGAAGGAGAAGGAAGAACAAAGAGCTTGGTGGCTTCACACTCTTCGGGGAGGAGTCCGTAGCCAACAGGCCGACCAAGAAATGCCGTAGCCGCACGCTTGCTGGTAAAAGCCAAAATACGGGGATGAAACTTGCGAATCGCCTGACGCAGTCTATCGGGATCAAAATGTTCTCGCGCCAAAGCGTTGTCGTTCCCCGAAACAGATTTCACAAGGTCTGTTAACCCTAGCCCGAGGCGGATTACCTCCATGTACTCTTCAGGTTTCAACTCACGGGGAGTTAACCCGACATTAAATAGTGTCGACCAAAAGCGATTGCCGCGACCAGCATAGTAGGCCCGACGACGGGCTGAAGCGTTACCTGCGGCCGTGCCGCAAAAGACTATCGCCAGATTGGGCTCAAGAACATCACGCAGAATGGTCATCGCTCGCGATTGTCCCCGAGCGATTGGTAGGGGTCAAGAGCCGCTATCGACACGAGAGCCAACATGCCGACTCCGACGGACCGCTTCGCATTGTTCGACTGGCTTTGGCCGGCGTGCGAGCCGGATCAGGCCAGCGTGCTCTATCTGAAAGGCGCCGAGCCGGGCCCCGGCTGGATCGCTGGTGAGGCCGACGTGCAGCGAGCGCTCGCAGCCTGGCGCTCTGGCACGTTGACTTGCGAGGCATTCGATTCAGTCACGCAGGACAATCGACCGTACCGCATTCTCGCTGGCACGCGCCTCGGTCTGGTCCCGCACCGCGATGGGCAGGTGAGCCGCTTTTGCATCGACCTCGACGACCACGCTGGCGACGGCGGCAATGTCCGCTTGGCGCCCGCTGTGAATCGCTTCCTTGGCAGCAAGGGCCTGTTCTTCACCAGCAAGTCGGGCAAGGGTCTGCATTGCTTCTATGACCTGGCGCAGCCCATGCCGGTCGAGGCGTTCATCGCCTGGGCGAAAGCCTATGGCTTCAATCGCCAGGGCGACATCGAGTGCTTCCCGAAGAGCGAGAAGAAGTCGCAGGTCTGGTTGCCGAACGACCCGAACGACGCTGGCGGCGACATGCACGTCGGTGGCGACTTTGATTCGTGCGTGCTGCGCGAGTTGCCAGCGGCGCCGAGCAAGACGCTCAGCAAAGATACGCTCGATTTCCTGCGCGGCTTCGTGACGCAACCGGATCGCAATACTGCCATGAACAAGGCGGCATTCGAGTGCGCTCGCCGCGGCATAGCCGAGGCGGAAGCACGCACGCTGTGTATGCGTGGCGCCGAACTCTGCGGCCTATACGCCGAGGAGCCTGGCCAGTGCGAGACGACATTTGCGAGCGGCTTCAACGCTGGCGTTCAGGCTGGTGAGGCGAAGGATGAGCAGGCGGTCCGCGACCAGCTGGTCAAGTTCTCCTACGACCTGGCCAAGCTCGCACGCGGCCAGATGCCGTTGCCAAGGGTGCTGAGCGAGGTCGAGGCGAAGCTTGGCGAAATCACGCTGCGCATCGACGGGCCACGCCAGGAGTTCAACCGGATCACGGCAAGCGAACTGGCTAGCGCCAAGTATGACCTGACCTACCTGGTCGAAGGCGTGCTGGTGAAGGATCAGCCAGCCGGCCTGGTCGGCCCGAAGAAGTCGCTCAAGACCAGCATCGGCCTCGACCTGGCCGTGTCGATGGCCACCGGCGGCAAGTTCCTGGGCTACTTCCGCGTGCCAGAGAAGCGCCGCATGGCGGTCATGTCGGGCGAGTCGGGCCTGGCCACGATCCAGGAGACGGCGCTGCGCATCTGCCTGGCTGCTGGTGTTGACCTGGCCGCCACCGGCCTCATCTTCAGCGACACGCTCCCGCACTTCGGCGACGCGATCAACATGAAGGCGTTTCGGCAGTTCCTCAAACGCGATGGCATCGAGGTCGTGTTGGTCGATCCGGCCTACCTGTGCCTGCCTGGTGACGTGAACGCGGCCAACCTGTTCGATATGGGCCGCATGCTGCGCCAGGTCAGCGAGGCGTGTCAGGACGCTGGCGCTACGCTAGTCCTGGCGCATCACCTGAAGAAAGGCGTGGCCGATCCGTATGCGCCAGGGCAACTCGAGGACATCGGCTGGGCTGGCTTCCAGGAGTTCTTCAGGCAGTGGATCATGATCACGCGCCGCGAGCCGTATGAGTCTGGTTCTGGCATGCATCGCCTGTGGCTCTCGACTGGCGGCTCGGCAGGCCATAGCAGCTTGCATGGCATCGACATCTACGAAGGCGTGCACGATGCGGCCGGCCAGGAGCCGCGCGTATGGCAGGTCGAAATGATGAAGGCGACCGAGGTGTTTGCCGAAGCCGAGGGCCGACGCGAGCAGGCCAAGGACACCAAGGAGGCGACCAGGGCCGACGCCAGGCTGCGGCATGACATCGGCAAGCTGCTCGACGTGCTCGCCAGGTATCCGGATGGCGAGACGATTACCACCCTGACAAAGCAGGCCGGCGTCAACCGCGAGCGCGGCCGGACCGCCATCGACACGCTCGTCGAGGAGGGCCAGGTCGTGGCGTGCGAGCTTACGAAGGGCAACAATAGGCGGGTGTTGCCAGGGTTCAGACTCGCTCGCTTCGAGAGCTATGGTGAACTAGGCATGGCTGGATGACCGAGCGGGACAGCACCACATATATACATGGAAAGCCAGTCCGCCTCGGTCGCTTTGCCAGGCAACAGGATTGAGCGAAACAAGCGAATTCGCTGTTACAGCATTGCTGTCAAATGACCGGGACTGACCAGTCCGCCTCGGTCATTCGACCGAGCGGGACTAGGATCAGGGCATATATATGCCCTGTCCGTCTCGCTCGGTCATCGAATCATCCGGTCACGGTCGCGCCAATCAGCTTGTCCCGGTCGCTGTTCCCGCCAGGGTCCTAACTGGCAGTGGAGCCTGCCAAATTGGCCGTCGGAACGGCAGCGGATAAGAGCAGAGTTTGGGCAGTTACAGACCGCCTGACCTGGAACAGTACCCTGGCTGGCGGACTCGGCGCGCTATAGCGCTCACAGAGGCTCTATAACAAGGAACCTTGACCAATTCCCAATCCGACATGTTACAGGCGGTTCTGGGCGAACTGGTGGCGTTTGCGGGCCAACCTGACGACCCGCTCGCCGACGCCGACCGCTGGCAATGGTCCATGCGGCACCGTGGCGTGCCGTACCGCCCGGACCACTGGCACGGCGCCCGCCTGACGCCGGCGCAACGCATGACGTGCTCGCGGGCTGTGCGTGGCATGGCGACCGCTGGCCTGGTCGAGCGCGTTACAGAGCCTCGGCGGAACCGTGTGACGCATCTACGGCCAACCGCCGCTGGCCTGGCCAGGGCGCTGGCTGGCAACGACGCCAACCAGACCGCCGTCACCCTGGCCCTACGTAAGACCGACTGGGGCGCGGCGCTTGCGGACGAAATCGAGCGGGCCGTCAAGGTGGCGGCGTGAGCCAGGGCAAGCTGATGGCCCTGAAACACTCCAGGAAATTTTCCTGAAGTGTCAGCCGGCGGATGCTTCAGGGAAGTTTCCTGAAGCTGCAGCAACCGCCTCGGCTCCAAAGCCCAAGAACACTTGTGGAAATTCTCCACAAGTGTTCGTCAGCGCGGCGGTCGGGCGCGGCGTTCAACTTGGTGGAAACTTACCACCAAGCTGAACGTTCAGGAAAATTTCCTGAACATAGCAGCGCTGGCGTCGCTGACCAGAACGCCAGCATTGCCCACGCGGTCCTGCAACATACCAATCTATCCCACGGCCCAAGCCGACGTGTTGCTCGCGGTTCTACGCGATCACTGTAGCGTGCTGGCAGCGTTCAAGAATGCGGGCCCACGTAGGCCCGCATTTCTGCAACCGGCTTGTGGGCGTGTCTGGAACGCCAGGGCCGAATTTGGAAGTTACGTTGTGGAAAATTTCCACAACATACGGCGTGCCTGACCAGAACGCCAGCATTGCTCATTCCTGGAGGAGACTTTACATGGCGACCGACGTTGCAGCCCTCTGTGAGCGCGCCAGCGAGCTTTGTCACGCGCTCGCGCCCATCGACCTTGCCGACATGCCCGTCTACGTGCTGCCGCAGTCCAGGCTGCCGGCCGACCTGGGCGGCGCGGCCATCTGCGACGGCTTCACGCAGGACACGCTCGATCTCTACCTCCGCGATGTGATCGGCGCGGGCTGGCGCGGTCGCGGACCCTGCATGGTGATCCGCGATGCCGCCTTCGCCGGCTGCGCTGAACCGCGCGCCATCGAACTGACGTTCCTGGCCATCGCCATTCACGAACTGGCCCACGTACTGGAGCGCGACCAGCCCTTTCGGGATCGCTCCGACCTGACCAGCGAGGCCATTCAACAGCAAGCCTTGGCCAATGGCCGACAGGTCGCCAGTGAGCCGTCGCAAGCCCAGCGCGACCAGCCCTGGATTTACCACAATGCCAGGTTCTCGCGCGTCGCCATTCATTTGCGCCATCGCGCCGGCCTGCTTGGCGTGCCAGTGAGCGCCGCCCTTTTGTGCGCTGGGCCAGCTTATGGCCTGTCGCCGGCGAGCGAATACGTCAAGGCGCTTGGCGACGAGCCGGCCAGGCTGCTTGGCGACAGCTTCCGGACCATTCGCCAGAGTCAAGTTCCCGATCCGTTCTTCCGGCTGTGGACGGCCGACGTGGCCGCCTGGCTCGATCAACACCCGGTTCCAAAGGAGGCAGCATGAACCTGAACCTGAGCAAGTTGATGGACAAGATCGTGGGCCGGCAGCAGAAGCGACAGCAAGAGCGCGTCGCCAGTTTCTGCGACCTGGTCAAGCACATCGCCGCCGGCCAGGAGCCCGACGCCGACCTGGTCGACGAAGTGCTGCACAACTCCGGCAAGTCGCTCAACGACCTCAAGGCCGCCGTCGAATTGCGGCAGAAGCGGCTAGCGCTCCGGGCACAGCTTGACCGCGTCCCGGACCTGACCAAGGAACGCGAGGCGAACCAGAAACACATCAGCGAGGCCTACGCCGAGTTGCAAAAGGCGGAGGAGCGCTGTGAGGCGGTCGCCAGGCCACTAATCTATCGCAACGAACAGTTGACGGACGAGATTCGGGAAGCGGATCGCGCCAAGAACCAGTTGGCCAATACCTGTCCCTACGAAGAACTCCTGACGACCATCGCCGAGGTGGTCGCCGAGATCAAGGCGGTAAACCACAAGATTAACGACCTGACGGGTCGCATCCAAAACTGCCATCGCGAGGCTGGCAACCTACGTCAGCAAGCGAGCGTCAGCCATCGACCAGACGATGCCGACCGACTGCGTGCCAAGGCGGATGCTTTCGAGCGCGGCGCCAAGGAAATGGACGCCAAGGTGTCGCCGTTACGCACGCAAATGGCCGACTTGCAACGGCGCGAGACTGAGTTGCGCGAGCGGCTGCTGGAGCCGTAGCCATTTGCAATAATGATCTTTGACAACTCAGCAGTTTCGTGAGCCGCCGGGCCAGCGCGCCCGGCGGCTTGCTGGTACTTGGATTACTCGCGCCTTTGATTACTCGATGCCTCCTGGTGCGCCGCGGGCCGCTGTGTCTCGCCATCAGACACCGGCCGGCGGCATGTGGATTTTAGTTCTGTCCTCCGTTCTGCAAAAGCTTTTTCACGTCCCAGACGCGGAGTACCCGATTGCAGCAGGTAGCCAGCAGCGTTTCATCAGGGGATAATGCCAGGCCCCGAATATCGTTCTCCTTTTCACAAGAAACTGAAGCGAGTTCTTTCTCCGCGACGACGTCCCACAACCGAGCCGTCCGGTCCAAACTCGAACTGGCTAGCCTTCGACCATCCCGAAAATAGATAAGCTGAACGACCGAAGATTTGTGGCCCTTGAGAGTCGTCTTGACCTTGCCCTGCTTCCAATCCCATAGCCGAATCGTCCCACGGTCATCGCCTCCTTGTCCCGAAGCCAGAGTCGCGCCATCAGGGGAGAAAGCCAGTGAAAGAGTTGATGACACCTTGTCCGCACTAAGCCGGCCGTTTTCTCGCCCGGTGGCAGGATCGACCAGCACGATGTCGTTGTCGACTCCACCTCCGGAAATGGCCAGCACCTTGCCATCGGGCGAAAAGGCCAGCGCGTAAATACCATAAGTGAGCGGGTCAAATGCGAGTAATTCCTTTCGCTTATCAACGTTCCAGACATGAACCGTACGCTCATCTTCTCCGCCAATATCTTTAGATGAAGTGTGCGAAGCGGTTACCAAGATCTTGCTGTCCGGCGAGAAAACCAAGCTCGTGATATAGTTACGGCAACCGGCCAGCTCGGCGAGTTGTTTCCCAGTGCGTGCATCCCATAGCCGAATCTCACCGCCGCCACCCCCGGTGGCCAGGAGTTTGCCGTCAGGAGAGAAAGAGAGGCACCATATGGCCATCCGGTGTTCCCGATTGACGCTGATTTTCTCTCCGGTCGCGGGATTCCACAGGATCCATTCACCTGGGCCTGGAAAGCTGCCACCGCCTGTCGCCAGACGGCTTCCGTCGGGCGCCATTGCCCCATAAGAATGCGAGTACCGCTTGTCGATCATCCGTTGCCAAACAAGAGGCTGCATGTTCTCTTGCCAGGCAGCCGAAGCCAAGGCAGTGCAAATGGCAATTAGTCCCAAATGGATCATTGCTTTCTCCTTGCTTTTGAAGCGAGTCGAATACTGTCACGGACACGGACTTCATAGCCGGCACTCACTACTGCCGCACCTCGAATGCCACCGTGCCATAGAGCTTGCAAAAATCCGTCAAGCTCAGCGTAAATGTCTTTCCGTAGTTGGCAAATTCCGCGCTGTTCCACGGGTTCTGCAGTTGAACCCGCTTGTTCACGGGGTCATAGCCGATTATCGCGAACGCATGCGCGGGCGGTACGATATTCTGCTGATCCTTGGTTGGGTCGTCCCAATCTGGATTGGGCAAGCTTCCCGCTGTGATAGCCAGTATTGGCGGTTTGAGAGCAATTGTCAAATGTTGTGGATGGCGGCTTGCTCAGGCGGCTTCGGTTTGCTCCACCCCATCAACAAACCGCACCCCGGTAATCACCTTCAGCAGCAACGGCGAGCCGTTCAACATC
>NZ_JBKBVU010000137.1:0-8042 GCF_046289365.1 Caldimonas sp.
GGGCCTGAAGCTCGACGAACGCGGCGCCATCGTGGTGGATGACGACTGCCGGACCAACCTGCCCAACGTCTGGGCGGTGGGCGACGTGGTGCGCGGCCCCATGCTGGCCCACAAGGCCGAGGAAGAGGGTGTGGCCGTGGCCGAACGCATCGCCGGCCAGCACGGGCACGTCAACTTCAACACCATCCCCTGGGTCATCTACACCAGCCCCGAGATCGCCTGGGTGGGCCAGACCGAGCAGCAGCTCAAAGCGGCAGGCCGGGCCTACAAGGCCGGCACCTTCCCCTTCATGGCCAACGGCCGCGCGCGGGCCCTGGGCGACACCACCGGGATGGTCAAGTTCCTGGCCGATGCCAAGACGGACGAGATCCTGGGCGTGCACATCGTCGGACCGTTTGCCTCCGAACTGATCGCCGAAGCCGTGGTGGCCATGGAGTTCAAGGCCAGTGCCGAGGACATCGCCCGCATCTGCCATGCGCATCCCTCGCTGTCCGAGGCTACGAAGGAGGCAGCGCTGGCCGTGGACAAGCGCACCCTGAACTTCTGAGATCGAAGCACAGGCATGGCCCCAGGGCGACTTCACCGTCGCCCTTTTTCTTGAACATGCAGGACCGCCATGACGAGTGTCGCCCGGTTGTACGAAGACACGCTGAAGGCGCGCGGCTACCGCAGCGACCCCGCACAACTGCGCGCCGTGGCTGCCCTGCAGCGCTGTCAGGATGAATGGGCCGACTACAAGGCCCGGCGCTCGAACGCGCTGACCAAGCTGCTGCGTCGTCCCCCCCTCCCGAGGGGCGTGTACATGTATGGCGGGGTGGGGCGGGGCAAGAGCTTCCTGATGGACTGCTTCTTCCAGGCCGTGCCGCTCACGCGCAAGACCCGCTTGCACTTCCACGAGTTCATGCGCGAGGTGCACCGGGAACTGCAAGACCTCAAGGGCACGGTCAACCCGCTGGACGAACTGGGTCGCCGTATTGCGCGACGCTACCGCCTGATCTGCTTCGACGAGTTCCACGTTGCCGACGTGACGGATGCAATGATCCTGCATCGCCTGCTCGAAGCGCTCTTCAAGCACCGCGTCAGCATCGTCACCACCTCGAACTTCCACCCCGACGGGCTCTACCCCAACGGGCTGCATCGCGACCGTATCTTGCCGGCCATCGAGCTGCTCAAGCAGCACCTCGAGGTCATCAACGTCGACAACGGCACTGACTACCGGCAGCGTACGCTGGAGCATGTCAAGCTCTACCACTGCCCGCTGGGAGAGCAGGCCGATGCGCAGATGGCCCAGGCCTTCGAGGAGCTGGCCGAGGCGCGTGACGAGAGCCCCATTCTGCATATCGAGCAGCGCGAGATTCGCGCGCGACGGCGTGCCGGCGGGGTGGTGTGGTTCGACTTCCAGGAGCTGTGCGGCGGGCCACGCTCACAGAACGACTACCTGGAGCTGGCCTCGCAGTTCCACACCGTGCTGCTGTCCAACGTGCCGCACATGCCGGTGCGCATGGCCTCGCAAGCCCGGCGCTTCACCTGGTTGGTGGACGTGCTCTACGACCGCCGGGTGAAGCTCATCATGTCGGCCGAAGTGCCGCCGGAACAGCTTTACACCGAAGGCCCGCTGGCCCACGAGTTTCCGCGCACGGTTTCGCGTCTGAACGAAATGCAGTCCCGGGAATTCCTGTCGCTGCAGCGGCGCGAAGTCGACACGCGCCTGACCTGAATCCGGCGGGTCACGCAGGGGGAGGGCGCGCCGATTCCTCTCCTCAGGTCAGCAGGTCCACGCGCACCAGCGCCAGCGAGAGGTTGTCGCCACCGCCCCGTGCGCGCTGGCGAGCCTTGCTCACCAGCATCTCGCTGGCCTCGCGCGGAGGCAGGGTGTTGACGATGGCCCCGAGCTCACGCGGGGTGAAGTAATGCCACAAGCCGTCGCTGCAGGCCAGCAGCGAATCGCCGATCTCGAGCTGGTCGATGTGGTGCAGCGTGATCGGCGGGTCCTGGAACGTGCCCAGGCAGCCCGTGAGCAGGTTCGACTGCGGGTGGGTGTTGGCCTCTTCCTCGGTGATCTGCCCCTCGTCGACCAGGCGCTGCACGTACGAATGGTCCTTGGTGCGGCTGACCATGTCCGACCCGCGGAAGTGATAGACACGCGAATCTCCGGCATGGATCACGTCACATTCGCGGTTCGGGCTCACGAGGAAGGCGGCCACCGTGCTGTGCGGCTCCTCTTCGGCGGTGATGGCCGTCAGCTTGATCATCAGGTGCGATTCCAGCACGAGCTGCTTGAGCACGTCGCGTGCATCCTCGGTGGTGGGCGAGTAGCGGTCGAACAGCTGTCGGGCAGTGAGGACGACCTGGTCGGAAGCCTTGCGACCGCCGCTTTTGCCGCCCATGCCGTCGGCCACCACCGCCAGCATGCAGCCGGGCACGCGTGCATGGACCAGGATGTCCACCTGATCCTGCTGGTACATGCGGTCGCCCCGGTGGATGCCGGTGGCCGCGCTCAGGCGGTAACCCTTGGAAGATGTGCTCATGGGAAAAGGGCGTGGATAGACCAAAACTATAATCCAGCCATCTCGCGCTGCGCCGGGAAATTTCAACGGTGATGGGCCATGGATGAAAACCTGCACTCGCCTCAGCGTCGGCTGATCGAGTTGCGCATGGAACATGCCGATCTCGACAGCCTCATCGACGGCGCCGAATTCCAGACACCCCGTGACGAGCTCGCGCTGCGACGCCTCAAGAAACGCCGGCTCCTGCTGCGCGACCAGATCGCCCGCCTCGAGGCCGAACTCGACCCGCGGGAACCGGCCTGAGCCGTGGCGGCCGCAACGTGGCATCCCCCGGAAGGGGTGGCGATGAACCCGTCGGGCGCGCCGTCCGAAGATGCGCTCGTTGCCGCCACCCGCGAGGCCTTCGGGCCCCAGGGGTCGCTGGCCCGGGCCGATGCCGGCTTCCGCGAGCGCGAGATCCAGACGCGCTTGGCTGCGGCCATCGCCGAGGCCGTCGCGCACCGTCGGGTTCTGGTGGCCGAGGCCGGCACCGGGGTGGGCAAGACCTACGCCTACCTGGTGCCTGCACTGCTGTGCGGCGGGCGGGTGCTGGTGAGCACGGCCACCAAGAGCCTGCAGGATCAGCTTTTCCTGCGCGACCTGCCGCATGTGCGCGACGCCCTCGGCCTGCCACTGCGCACGGCGCTGCTCAAAGGCCGGGGTAGCTACCTGTGCCTGCACCGGCTGCAGCAGGCCCGGCACACCGCCCAGTGGCCCGACCGCGGCGCGGTACGCGCCCTGGCGCGCATCGAGCAGTGGGCCCAGGGCACGTCCACCGGCGATCTGGCCGAACTGCCCGGGCTGGATGACCGCTCGCCGGTGATTCCCCTGGTCACCTCCACCCGCGACAACTGCCTGGGCAGCGACTGCCCGAGCTACCGGGGCTGTCATGTGATGAATGCACGTCGCGAGGCCATGGCTGCGGACGTGGTGGTCGTCAACCACCATTTGTTCTTCGCCGACCTGGCCTTGCGTGAGACGGGCATGGCCGAACTACTGCCGACGGTGGATGTCGTGGTTTTCGACGAGGCCCACCAGTTGGCCGAGGCCGGTGTGCAGTTCCTCGGCGTTACCCTGGGCACGGCAGCGCTCATCGAACTGGCCCGCGACCTGTTGGCCGCCGGCCTGCAGCATGCGCGCGGCCTGCGCGACTGGCACACCCTGGCGGGTGGAATCGAGCGCGCAGCGCGCGAGTTGCGGCTGGCCGCTGCCGGGCCGCTGCACGATCTGCGCGGCCCCGTCAAGCTGCGCTGGCAGGAGCGGGCCGGACGCGACGCCTTCAATGGGGCCCTGCATGGCGTGGCGCAGGCGGCCGGCGCCGGTCAGGAGGCGGTGCTGGCGGTGGCCGGTGCGGCGCCGGACTTCACGCGGCTGGCCGAGCGGCTGGATCTCGTGGCCGAGCGTGCGCAGGCCTTTGCGCAGCCTGCACCGCCCGGGCGTGTGCGCTGGATCGACCTCGGCGCCCAGCAGGTGCGGCTGGTGGAGTCGCCGCTCGACATCCGCGAGACCCTGCGCGAGCAACTCGCATCCTCGCCCAAGGCCTGGGTCTTCACCTCGGCCACGCTGGGCGACGACGAGCGGCTGAGCTGGTTCACCGAACCGGCCGGCCTGGACGAAGCGACCGTCTTGCGCGTGGGCAGCCCCTTCGACTACCCGTCTCATGCCTGCGTCTACGTGCCGCGCCGCTTTCCCAGGCCCAATGAGCCGGGGCACCCGGCGGCCGTGGCCGCACTGGCCGGACGGCTCGCTGCGGCGCTGGGCGGGCGCAGCTTCGTGCTGACGACCACACTCAAAGCCCTGCAGCCGATCGCGCAGGCCCTGCGCGAGCAGTTCGAGGCCGAGGGCCGAGCCATCACCGTGCTGCGCCAGGGCGACGCCCCCAAGCGCCAGCTCATCCAGGACTTCCTGGCCCATCCGCAATCCGTGCTGGTGGGCTCCCAGAGCTTCTGGGAGGGCATCGACGTGCCCGGCGACGCCTTGCAGTGCGTGGTGATCGACAAGCTTCCGTTTCCGCCGCCGAACGACCCCCTCATCGAGGCCCGGGTGCGCCGCTTCGAGGCTGAAGGCCGCAGTGCCTTCAACGATCTGTTCGTGGCCGAGGCGGCCGTGGCGCTCAAGCAAGGGGCGGGTCGCCTCATCCGCACGGAAAGCGACCGCGGCCTGCTGGTCGTCTGTGATCCGCGCATGGCGACTATGGCCTACGGCCGCCGGCTGCGAGCGGCCCTGCCACCGATGCGCTGGCTCGACAGCGAGGACGACGCCCTGGCCTGGCTGATGGAGCTGGCCGCCTCGGCCCCAGCGTCCTGAGGAGCGCTCACACGCCTTTCAGGCGCTTCAGTTCAGGTGGCGGGTGCCGGCCTGGCCCAGGTAGATGCTTTGCGGAAAGTTTCTCTGCAGCACGCGCAGCGCATCGTCGCGCAGCTGGGGCAGGCCCAGCCGGTCGTAGCTTTGCGCCATCAGGTGCAAGGCCTCCTCGACTGCCGGCGACTGCTGGTAGTCGCGCACCGCGAGCTGGGCCCGGTTGGCGGCGGCCAGGTAGGCGCCGCGGCGGAAGTAGTACCGCGCGACATGCACTTCATACTGGGCGAGTGAGTTCACGATGAAGTTCATGCGCGCCTGGGCATCAGCGGCATAGACCGACTCGGGATAGAGATCGACCAGTTGGCGGAAGGCCTGGTAAGCCTCCTTCGAAGCCTGCTGGTCGCGCTCGGACAGGCTCTGCCGCGAGAAGCGACCGAACAGGCCGAGGTTGTCGTTGAAGTTGATCAGGCCCTTGAGGTAGAGGGCGTAGTCCGAGGCCGGGCTGGCCGGGTAGAGTTTCATGTAGCGCTCGATCGTGGCCAGGGCCTGGGCACGTTCGCCGCTGCGGTAGTAGGTGTGGGCCAGCTCGAGCAAGGCCTGCTGGGCCAGCAGGGTGCCTGCCGCGCGCCCTTCGAGGCGTTCGTAGAAGCGGATCGCACGCTCGTAGTTGCCGGCAGCCGCGTCGGCGCGGGCCTCTGAGTACACTCGCTCGGCGCTCATGCCGGCCGTCTCGTCCTTCGGGGTCGAGCTGCAGGCCGCCAGCAGGGCCGCACCGGCGAGAGCCAGCGCGCAACGCCGGGCCAACAAGGCAAAGTGAGTGTGCATCCCGGTTCCATCCGGCGCAGGCCGCGGGCCTGCGCTCGTTCCATATTCAGACAAAGCACGGATTCTATATGGCGCATGCCACCCCCCCATCCGAGAGGGACGCCTGTGCCGAGCGCCCGCACGAGACGGGCTCGGCCGACTTCCCGGACGACTTGCACGACGACGAGCGGATCGAGACCCGCGAGACCCTGATCGACGCTGCCGGTCATGGCCAGCGGCTGGACCGACTGCTCGTGGCCCTGGCGCCGGAGTTCTCGCGCACCTGGCTGCAGCAGTTGGTGGAGCAGGGAGCGGTGCAGCTCGACGGGCAGCCTGTGCGCCAACCCAGTCGCAAACTCAAGGCCGGCCAGCGGCTGCGGCTCGAGCTGCGCCCCACGCCGCAGAGTCAGGCCTTCCGGCCCGAGGCCATCGCCCTGTCCGTGGTCTACGAGGACGAGCATCTGCTGGTGATCGACAAGCCCGCCGGCCTGGTCGTGCACCCGGCGGCAGGCCATTGGTCCGGCACGCTGCTCAATGCCTTGCTGGCCCACCACGGGGGGGCTTCGGCCCTTCCGCGCGCCGGCATTGTGCACCGCCTGGACAAGGACACCAGCGGCCTGATGGTGGTGGGCAAGACGCTGGAGGCCGTGACGGCGCTCACGCGGGCCATCGCCGCGCGCAGCGTCCATCGCGAGTACCTGGCGCTGGTGCACGGCGAGATCCGGCAGCCGCAGGCGCTGGCCACCATCGACGCCCCGATCGCGCGCGATCCGCGCTCGCGTGTGCGCATGGCGGTGGTCGCCGACGGGCGGCACGCACGCACCGATGTGGCCCTCGTGGCCGTGGGAGCGGGCTGTTCCGCGGTGCGCTGTACCCTGCACACTGGACGCACCCATCAGATCCGGGTGCACTTGGCCTTTCGCGGGTTTCCGCTGGTCGGCGACAGCCTGTACGGGGGGCATGAGGCCCTGGGCCTGCAGCGACAGGCCCTGCATGCGTGGCGACTGCGTCTGGACCACCCCGTTCAGGCGCGGCCGCTGGCCTTCGAGGCGCCGGCGCCGGACGATTTCGCCCGGGCCTGGCGGTGCGTGGCGGGCGGACCACGGACTTCGCCGTCCACCGGGCTACAATAGGTTCAGACGCACATACCGCTGCCCGCCGCCCCGGAGCCTCCTCCAGGGGGCTGTGCCGGGCGAGGAGGGCGGCCGCGCACCCGGCGTGGCGATCCCCGCGGCGATCACTGGCATGGCTGGGCCCGTAGCGTCGCGGCAAGACGGCGCGGGCGGTGTCCCCACATGCAGACCGCCCGGTCCCGGACGAGGACGACAAACGGCCAATGAACACACAGGATGCAAAGCGCGTCCTCGAGACCGCGCTGATCTGCGCGCACCAGCCGCTGCCGCTGCGCGACATGCGGGCGCTCTTCAACGACGAGCTCGGCCCCGATACCCTGCGCATGCTGCTCGACGAACTGGCGCGTGACTGGGAGGGCCGCGGCGTGGAACTGGTGGCGGTGTCCACGGGCTGGCGCTTCCAGAGCCGGCCCGAGATGCGTGAGTACCTCGACCGCCTCAATCCCGAGAAGCCGCCCAAGTATTCCCGGGCCACGATGGAGACGCTGGCGATCATCGCCTACCGCCAGCCGGTCACGCGCGGCGACATCGAGGACATCCGCGGCGTGACGGTCAGCAGCCAGATCCTCAAACAGCTCGAGGACCGCGGCTGGATCGACACCATCGGCTATCGCGATGCACCCGGCCGGCCGGCGCTGTACGCCACCACCAAACAGTTTCTCGACGATCTGGGGCTGTCCTCGCTGGACCAGTTGCCGGCGCTCGACGGTGCTTCCCCCGCCACTGCGCCGTCCGAGGATCTGCCTCAGCAGTCCTCCCTGCTCGACGCGATCGAGACCGCCGCACAAGGGGAGGATCCGACCGCAGAACCCGGCCTGGTCGAGCAGGTCGAGCCGCCGGCACCGGCCGAAGGGGTCGACGGCCCGCCGCCGCACCGCCCCGAGGCGGTCGATCCGGTCGTACATGCCGAGGCGGCGGCGGCCGAGGTCCTGATCCACGATCCCCCCCTTGAAGGGCTTGCACCGGACGCTGCCTGGGAGGCCCCAGGCGACGCCCCGGCCCGGGCCCCGGCTGAACCTGATTCCGAATCCGACGCTGAACCTCTGTCGCGCCATGAACCCTGAAGCCAACGAAACCCCATCGCCCGAGTCCGTCCCGACCGTGCCGGCCGATGCCCCGGCCGCGGCCGCGCAGACCGCCGGGAAGCCCAAGCGGCGCAGCCCCCGCAAGCCCAATGCCGAGGTGTCCGTCACGCCGCCGAGTCCGTGCTGCGTTCGCTGTTCGCCGACCCGCACTACCGCGCCCACCTCGCCGCCCG
>NZ_JBKBVU010000138.1:0-7995 GCF_046289365.1 Caldimonas sp.
CGCCCAGGGCCTGCAGGTGCACTGCCCGGGCACCTTGCGCATCCAGGCCGCGCAGATCCGCATGCTCGGGGCGAAGCGGGTGCAGCCCTTGATGCCGCAGATGCCTCAGGGCGAGCTGTCGTTGCCGCAGGAGTTTCCGTTCTCGGTGTGAGCCGCTACGCACGCACACCTTGCACAACATGCTGATCAGTCCCTCCTTTGTGCCCGAGCAGGGCGCCATGAGTGAAGACGCCTGGCTGGACGCCGCCCTGTCCGGCTGCGACCATGGGCTGTTTCCTGTGAGCCACCACCTGGGCTGGCACGGTGGGCGGCATCTGCAAGCCCCCCACGATGGGGCCACCAGCATCTTGCCCGTGTGCGCCATTGCCGATGGCACGGTGCTGTACGTACGACAGCGCAGCGCGACGCCAGCGCTGACTTACGCCGGCGGCTACCACAGCGACGGCGTGGTCGTGTTGCGCCACGACACCGAGATCGGCGCGGACACGCAAAACCGCCCCGTGCGCCTGCGGTATTACTCGGTGTCCATGCACCTGCACCGCATCGAGCCCACCGTGCGGGTGGGCCAGCGCCTCCACCGCCAAGACCCGCTGGGCCAGGCGGGCCACATCCTGGGCCAGCCCAATGTGTTTCAACTGACCATCTGCCTGGACGACGAGAACCTGCAGCGCCTGCTTGGGCGTCCGCCCGGTGCGCTGGACGCGCAGCGCCACGGGCGCACCGACGTGATCTATGGCGACGCCTATGTGCGCCTGCCCGAGGGTACGCCGGTGTATGCCCAAGACCCGGGCACCACCTCGCGGCCGCCGGCCGGCGCGGTGGTGCTCATGCGCAGCGCCGAGCCCTGGATCGTGGGCCTGCACCACGAGCGCGGGGCCATCGAGCTGAGCACCTACGACGCCGCAGGCCAGGTGCTGGGCCGCGTGCGCGAAGACGCCCCGGCGGAGTATGCGCTGTACGAGCGGGCCTGGGCAATGAGCCGCGCCTGGAGCGCCGCCTTGGGCCAGCCGGTGGCCCCGGCGGCGTGCTACGAGCTGCTGCGCTGGGCGCGCGTGCTAGGGCCGCAGCCGCTGCCTGCGGCCATGGCGCACTGGCGGCGCATTGCCACGCCGCGCGGCAGCGGCTGGGTCAACCTGAACGCTGCCGATGCGACCCGGTTCAGCGATGCCGACTTCCCGCCCTGGCGCGGCTGGCAGTGCATCGACGACAGCCGAGACGGCGACAGCCGGTGCGACAGCGCGCACATTTGGCAATTGCTCGATGCCAACGGCGATGGGCGCCTTGGTTTGGAAGAAGCCCAGGCCCGGCTTGCTCG
Source organism: Caldimonas sp. (assembly GCF_046289365.1). Classification (NCBI taxonomy): domain Bacteria; kingdom Pseudomonadati; phylum Pseudomonadota; class Betaproteobacteria; order Burkholderiales; family Sphaerotilaceae; genus Caldimonas; species Caldimonas sp. The sequence continues at coordinate 1,316 of NZ_JBKBVU010000138.1, forward strand.
AGCCGAGGTGCGCGCGCGGCTGGCGCGCACGATCTGCAAGTTCCCCAGCGAATGGGATGCCTCCACCCTGGAGCAGCGCTGGGGCTGGCTGCGCCAGCCCAGCGCGCATCACCCCAGCGGCATGGACGAACAGGCTTGGCAGCGCTTTTGCGCGCATGCGCGCGCGCTGTGCTTCGACTGCCCGGAGCTGTTCCAAGCGCGCTGGCATGTCGATGCGCGCGCCTTCATCGGCCAGATGCGCCGCTGCGGCTGGCGATCGCGCGAGGAACTCGTCCAACTGGTGCCCAGCCATGCCATACGAACGACCACGCGCAACGGGCATCGGGCGGTGATGTGGGAGCAGGTGCCGGAAAGCAGTGTGGACGTGCAGCGCAACCCAGTGCTTCAAAATCACCTTGTCCCTCTCAACAAGATGCTACGCGCCTACGGCATCGACACACCGATGCGGCAAGCCTGCTTTTTTGGCAATGCCATCCAGGAAACGGGGTGGTTGCGCAACCTGGCCGAGGCGGGCGGACAAGGCTTGTGGTACGCCCCCTGGTACGGGCGGGGCTTTTTGCAACTGACCGGCCCGGGCAACTACTGCGAGTACTGGCGCTGGCGCGGGCGCGAGGTGCCCCAAGCGCTGCAGCGCGCCCTGGAGCAAGCCTACGAGACCACCTACCGGCTGCCTGCGTCGCAGCGCAACAATGAGCGGCTGCGCGATGTGCATTTCCCGCAGTTGACGCAGCAGATGGTGCAATGGCGCGATCACTTGGAAGGGCGACCTGACCCAAGGCTTTTTGAAGAACAATGGGCTCCCTCCGACAGCGCCGGTTTTTACTGGCTGAAGTCCGGCATGGCCCGCCATGCCGACCAGGCGCATGAGGTGCAGCGCTGCGAGGTCTCGACGAATCAGGGTTTCAAGGTGTACTACCGCAGCGCGGCCTTCTGGCGCGCCAGCGCGGCGGTGAACCTGCCGGCGGCCGTGGAGCGGCTGTACAGCCCGGCGCTCAACGGCTTCGACAGCCGCTGCTGTGCGTACGGGGTGGCGCTGGCGGTGCTTACCGAGATGAGGCTGCCCGATGCGCAAGGAGCGCTCACGCTGCGCTATCCCGAGGGTTACACGAGAAGGAGATGGGGGTGAGCAAGCGATGGATGCTGGCGGTGTGTGCCGCGCTGGCCGTGGGCGCGGTGCAGGCCGATGTGAATCGACCCGCGGCCCCGTCAATCAAGGCCGTGCAGATCGATATGGGGCCAGGGTGTCGCATTCGACTGGTTGTTCCTGCTGCAGCCCGGGTATCCGGCAGTCCAGAAAGGGGAGGATCTGGAAGTGTCACTGTCGAAAATCCCCTGGGTCTTGTGACTAAGCGATACGTTGCACCGTTTTGGTTGCCATTCATTTGCCACGACGCAGACAGCAAAGTCGTTACCGATGGTTGGGGTAAACGTTTGTCCAATGGGGAGTGGGTGGCCAGCGTTCCTGAAGCAGACGAAGTCTTGTTCAAGGGGGCGACACGGGCTCATCAGGTGCACGCTGTCAATGCATCGGGATGGGCTGTTGCTGTCGATGATGTCATTGGTGAGGAGCGTTATCGATCGCGCAAGTTGTATTACTGCGTGATCCATACGGTCAAGGCAGTATGCGGCCACTCTGAGATGGGTTTATTGGCTGAGATCCGCCGCAACCCGCGGCATGACCTGACGACCTATGCGCTGAAGATCCTGCGAAGCATCGAGTTCATTGAAGACGCCGTACCCGCTGCGCCGTCGGCGTCGCAGCCAGTGATGCGGTGAGTCGGCGCGGGGTGCATGCCCTGTGGTGTGGCAGGTTTGCTCGTTTGGCTCAGCCATTCACCAGATGGGCCGAGGGCTCAACGGGGTGTGCCTGGCGGGCCCGAGTTCGTTGCGGTCATGCGGTGGCTCCGGTGGGCGCAAGCTTTGAGCGCCGATCACTGTTACAGATGCACCACGGCATGGATGTGGGGGCCGATACAAGGTTTCTCGTATAGCGGTTTGCCGCGATGCGGGTTCATCGCCGCGACGACACCACGATGCCCGCAGCGATGAGCATGAAGGCGGCGGCATGGAACCAGCGTGGCGGATCGCCCAGCAGGGCGGCGGACATCACCGCCGCGAACACGGGGGTGAGGTTGCCGAAGAAGGCGGCGATCGTGGGGCCCACGGCGGCCACGCCCAGGCCCCAGCAGCGGTACGCAATGAGCGACGGGCCGATGGCGACGTAGGCCAGCAGCACCAGCACCCAGCCGTTCCAGCTGAGGTGGGCGGCCCCGGCCGTCCATTCGCCCAGCGCGGCACCCCCCGCCCAGAGCAGGCCGATGGCCATCTGCGCCATCAGGAACTCGGCCCAGGGCCAGTCGCGCTCGCCGGGCCCGGGGCGTGCCAGCATCCAGCTGTAAAAGGCCCAGGCGATGACGGCCATCAGCATGTAGAGGTCGCCGGGGACCAGCTGCACCTGGCGCAGGGTGTCCCAGTCGCCACGCGAAAGCACCAGCAGCACCCCGGCCAGGGAGAGCAGCGCACCCAGCACTTGGGCGTGCCGCGCCCGCTCGCCGTAGCACAGTGCTCCCACGGCCAGCATCCACACCGGCATGCTGGCGGCGATCAGCGTGACGTTGATCGGGCTGGAGGTGGTCAGCGCCAGGTACTGCAGTGCGTTGTAGCTGCCCATGCCCAGCAGACCCAGCACGGCAAAGCGCCGCCAGCGCGGCCACAGCGGGCTGCCCGCCTGCAGGATGCGCCAGCCCAGGGGCAGCAGGATCAGGGCGGCGATCGCCCAGCGCAGGGCATTGAGCAGCAGGGGTGACACCGTGCCGACGGCCAGGCGGCCGGCCACGGCATTGCCGGCCCACAGCAGGGGCGGCAGGATGAGCCACAGCAGGGTCAGAGGGGCGATGCGGGCCATGGGGATGGGACGCCCCGAGGCGCCCCCGGGATAGCGGACAGGTCAGGGACGCGGCATGTTAGCGCCACACTGCCAGCACTGCTCGAACGGTCCATCGATCCTCTCCCCGCACGCGGGGCAGGTCCAGTGCAGCTCGTGCGGGTGCTGCAAGGCGTCGAGCAGCTCGCGGGCGTGGGCCCATTGCTCGGGGTGCTCGATCCAGACCTCCGGCAGGCTCTGGTCGGGCGGGATTTCGCCGGCGATGCCACCGGCGAAGTAGCGCTGCACGCTCGCCTCGACGCCGGCTCGCGCGAGCCAGTCCGCCCACAGTGTGGCGATGGTGACGTTGGGCGCCTGTGCGAGCCGTTTCATGACCGGGATCATGCCCCCAATCGTGCAAATCCGTCCAGGCGGGCTTATCGTCAGGGCTGATCACCCTGCATCGAGGAGAACCATATGCCCAAGGCCATCCAGATCCGGCAGTTCGGCGGCCCCGAACAGCTCCAGCTCGTCGACGTGGACGTCGGCGAGCCCGGCCCCGGCGAGGTGCGCATCCGTCACCACGCCTGCGGCCTGAATTTCATCGACATCTACCAGCGCACCGGGCTGTACCAGGGGCCCTTGCCGCTCACGCTGGGCATGGAGGCCGCCGGCGTGGTCGAGGCCGTGGGCGAGGGCGTCACCCACCTGGAGCCCGGCCAGCGGGTGGCCTACGCCAGCCAGCCGCCCGGAGCCTACTGCGAGGTGCGCGTGATGCCCGCGCGCTGCGTGGTGAAGCTGCCCGACGGCATCGATTTCGAGACCGGCGCGGCCATGATGCTCAAGGGCCTGACCGTGCAGTACCTGCTGCGCAAGACCCAGCCCCAGGGCGGGTTGCAGGAGGGTGATCCGGTGCTCTTCCATGCCGCGGCCGGCGGGGTCGGTCTGATCGCCTGCCAGTGGGCGCGTGCGATGGGGCTGCAGCTCATCGGCACGGCCGGCAGCGACGAGAAGTGTGCACTGGCCCGCGAGATGGGCGCAGCCCATGTCATCAACTACAACAAGGAAGACTTCGTCGAGCGCGTGAAGGAGATCACCGGCGGGCGCGGCGTGAAGGTGGTTTACGACTCCATCGGCAAGGACACCTGGGAGCGCTCGCTGGACTGCCTGCGTCCCTTGGGTCTGATGGTGAGCTACGGCAACGCCTCGGGCCCGGTGCCGCCGATCCATCTGGCCACGCTGGCGGCCAAGGGTTCGCTCTACGTGACCCGGCCCACGCTGTTCACCCACCTGGCCACGCGCGAATCCACCCAGGCCATGGCCGACGACCTCTTCGAGATGGTGGGCAGCGGCCAGGTGAAGATCCGCGTGGACCAGCGCTACCCGCTGGCCGAGGTGGCCCAGGCACACCGTGACCTGGAAGCGCGCAAGACCACCGGCTCGACCGTGCTGCTGCCCTGATCAGGCCCCCGGAGCGGCCGTGTTCTGCCCGGGGTGATGGCCCACCGCGCCGCGGTAGGCGTGCCAACTGGCATGGCCGAGCACCGGGCCGATCACCAGCAGCCCCAGGAAGGCCGGCAGCAGTGCCAGCACCACGAGCAGCGTGATCAGGAAGCCCCACCAGAGCATCACTCCGGTTTGGGTGAGGCATAACCGCAGGCTGGTGAGCGCGGCCGAGATGGCGTCGGTGTGCCGGTCCAGGATCATCGGCAGGCTCACCACACTCACGGCAAAGATCAGCGCCGCGAACACCCCGCCCACGGCCACGTAGGCGACGATGAAGTTCAGGTTCTCCGGGGCGAGCAGCTTCCACAGCGAGCCCTGGAAGTCGGGCATGTGATCGAAGCTCACCGCGAAGACCACCAGCGAGGCCCGGCCCCAGAGCATCTCGAGGATCAGCAGCACCCCGCCGAAGATCGCCATGGTGCCCAGCTTGGCCTCCCAGGCCAGCAGCGAGCTGCCCAGGTCGGGGCGCTGACCCCGCTCGAGCCGGCGGCTGGCCTCGTACAGGCCCAGACACAGGAAGGGCCCCATCAGCAGGAAGCCGGCGCTCAGCGCCAGCGTGTAGGCGGGGGCGTGCTGGTAGACGGTCAGCAGCAGCCAGCCCATCCCCGCAAAGCAGGCCCCGTAGAACAGACCCAGGCCCGGGCAGCGGGTGAAATCCTGCCAGCCGCGGGCCAGCCACCGCAGCGGGTCGCGCCAGCCCAGCGGATGCAGCGGCAGGTCGAAGACGGTGGGCGGCGGAGGCGAGACCTCGGGGGCATTCATGGCGGGACCGTCGGCACGGGAATGCCGACGATTGTCGCAAGCCGTGCACGCCGGTACGCCCGGGACTTCCCCGGAACGCCTCAGCCGGCGCGTTCGCGCCGCACGCGGCGGATCTCGTCGAGGATCAGCAAGATGGCGCCGAGCGTGATGGCGCTGTCGGCCAGGTTGAAGGCCGGGAAGTGGCGGCCGCCGGCATGGAAGTCGAGGAAGTCCACCACGTAGCCGTGCCAGGCGCGGTCGATCACGTTGCCGAGGGCCCCGCCCAGGATGAGGGTCAGGGCCCCGGCGAAGAGCGGCTCGTGACCATGGCGCCGCAGCAGCCAGATGATGAACACCGAGGCGGCCAGCCCCAATGCGATGAAGAACCAGCGCTGCCAGCCCGAGGCCCAGGCCAGGAAGGAGAACGCCGCCCCGGGGTTGTGCACGCGCACGATGTTGAAGAAGGACGTGACGGGCAGGCCTTCTCCGAGCTGGAAGTGCTGCAGGATCAGGGCCTTGGTGAGCTGGTCCAGCACGACGATGACCAGGGCGATGCCGAGCCAGCGGCTCAGGCGTGCAGCAGGTGCGGTCTGGGGGGGCATCAGGCCGCCTCGCGGGTCTCGCCCGCCCCGAAGAGGTTGCTCACGCAGCGCCCGCACAGGGTGGGGTGTTCGGCATCGATACCCACGTCGTCGCGGTAATGCCAGCAGCGCTCGCACTTGGGCGCGGTGCTCGGTGTCACCTGCACGGCAAGCCCCGGCCCTGCGATCACCGTGGCCGCCGAGGTGATGAGCACGAAGCGCAGGTCCTCGCCCAGGCTGGCCAGCAGCGCGTGGTCCTCCGGGCCAGCGGTGATGCGCACCGTGGCCTGCAGCGAGGCGCCCACCTGGCCGGCGGCCCGCACGGTCTCGATCTCCTTGTTGACCGCATCGCGGATCTCGCGGATGCGCGCCCATTTGGCCAGCAGCGCCTCGTCGCCGGCAGCCGGGAAGCCCCAGAAGGTTTCGGTGAAGATCGACACCGACGCGCCCGGCGCGAACACCTGCCAGGCCTCCTCGGCCGTGAAGCTCAGGAAGGGGGCCATCCAGCGCAGCATGCCGTGGGTGATGTGCCACAGCGCGGTCTGGGCCGAGCGGCGCGCGCGCGAGCCCGGTGCGGTGGTGTAGAGGCGGTCCTTCAGCACGTCGAGGTAGAAGGCGCCCAGATCCTCCGAGCAGTACACCTGCAGCTTGGCCACCACCGGATGGAACTCGTAGACCTCGTAGTGCGCCAGGATCTCGGCCTGCAACTGGGCCGCACGCGCCAGGGCGTAGCGGTCGATCTCCAGCATGTGCTCCAGCGGCACGGCATCCTTGGCCGGATCGAAGTCGCTGGTGTTGGCCAGCAGGAAGCGCAGGGTGTTGCGGATGCGGCGGTAGGCGTCCACCACACGGGCGAGGATCTTGTCGTCGATGCCCAAATCGCCCGAGTAGTCGGTGGAGGCCACCCACAGGCGGATGATCTCCGCGCCGAGCTTGTCGCTCACCTCCTGGGGCGCCACGACATTGCCCAGGGACTTGCTCATCTTGCG
>NZ_JBKBVU010000342.1:0-1678 GCF_046289365.1 Caldimonas sp.
GCGTTGTCGGAAGCCCTTAGGGGGTATGGGGGGGAAGCGACTGCGCGTTCCGACGGCTTCCGACAGGGCTTCCGCCGGCTTCCGACTGGCTTCCGACTGACGCAAAACCGTGCTTCCGACGGCTTCCGACAAAGTGATTTTGGGGCTCATCTGTCGGGCTCCAGGTACTTCACGACCCGCAAGCCAGTGGCCTTGCCGTGGAACTTTCCGGCCTCGGTGACGAGGTAGCCGTGCTGCTGCCACTTGGTGATCGAGGTCTCCGCCTCGCGCTTGGAGACGCCGTATTGGTCTGAGATCAGGTCGACCGCGAACCGGCCCTTGCGCCGGGCGTGGGGGAATGCCGACCAGGGGGAACCTGCGCGCCAGGCCTCGTCGATCGCCTGGAAGATTTCGCGGATCTGGTGCCAGCTGAGCCGCTTCTCCCCGACCGGGGTCGTCCCAGTGCCAAGCATAGGCACCAGCGTGCTCTGCTCGGCCCCAAGCCCCGTGGTGAGGTCGACGACCTTCATCGTGAAATGCAGGTCGTCGAGCTCCTCGCCGTCCTTCTGCTTCTCGACCGACAGGACCGTGGTGGCCTCATCCTTGGCGACCCGGATCGAGGTGTCGCAGCCGCCCAGCAGCACGGTCGAGCCGCGCATGCCGCGATCGAGATCCTTGCCCGCGTGGTGGATGCCGATAACCGTGCCGTTGCAGTGCTGCTGGATGGCAGCGCAGCCGTCGATGAACATCGACATGGCTTCCTGGCTGTTCTCGTCCTCGCCGGGGATCGAGCGCGACACCGTGTCAATTACGACCAGGCCGATCTCGAAATCCACCGCTGCCCGAACCTGGTCGATCGTGCGTTTCAGCTTCTCGATGCTGGCAGGGTCAAGCATGTGCACGGCGACCGGGAGCAGCCGGAACGGCGCATCAACGCCCTCGAGGCCATGTTCCCGGCGCCAGCCCTTGATGCGCTGGCCGATGCCGAATTTGCCTTCCCCGGCGATGTAGAGAACGCCGGTCTGCTTGGTGGGTTTTCCATGCCAGTCGAGGCCGTAGGCAACCCGCAGCACCATATCGAGTGCGATGAAGGTCTTGTGCTCGCCTGGCCGGCCGTAGAGCAGAACCAGCGCGTGCGCTGGGATCAGTCCGTCGATCCGCCAGCTGGGCGGCGGCATATTGTCGATTTCGTCGAGGCTGAGGGTCTCGAACACGTCCGGGTTGGTAACGGCGTCTGCCTCGAAGATGGCCCGGACCGCGTCGATGCCGGACGCTGCGGCCATGTCGTTGAAGTCGGTGCCGAGGCTGGCAGCCGGGAACGTGGGGAACACTGCCGGGCAGCCCAGGATGCGGGCTGCGGCGGTCGCTGCTTCGCGGCCGACGTTCTTCGCCTTGCCCCGGTCATCGTCGCCGGCAACGATCCAGGATGCGCCGGGATGGGTCGCAGCGAGGCGCTCAGCGACCTTGACGAGATTGCCGGCGTTGAAGGCCACCACGACTGTGCGGCCGGTGGCTTCATGGAGGGTAGCGCCGGTGGCGAAGCCCTCGCAGACGAGGACCGGACCGGTGGCATCGGAGAGCCTCTGGCCGATGACAAACAGCCCGCCGGCGGTCGGAAGATCCGAGCAGAACAGTTTGTGTCCGTCGGCGCCGATCGTCTGCAGCGACTGTATCTTGCCGTCCGGACCTTGAAGCGGGA
>NZ_JBKBVU010000139.1:0-7964 GCF_046289365.1 Caldimonas sp.
TGCTGGCGGCCGGCGCGCAGGCGGGCCTGGCCCGCCCCGAGGCTCAGCCGCACGGGCTGGCCCGCCCGGTGCTCCCACTGCAAGGCAACGTCATCGACCTCGAGCCAGGGGCTCTGGCCGGTCTGGGCCGGGCCGAGCACGAGGCGTTGCAGCCGTCCCTGCCAGCCCTGGAAAAGGTCGGCCCCCAGGCCGCGGCCGGTGGCCACTTCGGCGCGACCGGACACCTGCAACTGCAGTTGCACCGGCCGGGTGTTTCCCGCCGCGCCTGCGCCGTCGGGGCCGCCCGCGGGGGCAGCCCAGGGCAGGGCCAGGTTCGAGCGGCCATCCACCCGCAGGTGGTGTTCGCGCAGGCTGCCGTCCAGGCGCAGCGTCGTGGTGTCGATGCGCCGGTCCCGTTGCTGCAGGCCTTCCAGGCGCAGTTCGAGCTGCTGGGCCGCCTCAGCGGCGGCCAAACTCAAGTCCCAACGGCCTTCGGCGGCTTGCAGCCGCCAGTCGTTCCAGCGCAGGGCGCGGCCCTGGAGCCGCCCGTCCAGGCGCTGCGGCTGGGCGGCCGCGCCCCAGCGCACGCGGGTGTCCAGGCGCACGGCCCCCTCCAGCCGGACCTCTGGTCGCCAGACTTGCAGCACCGGCGCCAGGCGCTCCAACGCCGGAGCATCCAGGCTCAGGGCCAGCGCCTCGCCGGCCTCGCCCGGCCAGCCGCCGGGCAGGTTCCCCAGCCAGTCCAGGCGGTTGCCGGCCAGCAGCAACCGACCTTCGGTGCGGGCCGGCGAGCCGGTGCGCTCGGCCTGCCATCGCAGTTCTCCCTGAAGCGGCTGGCCGGCCAGCAGGCTGTCGTGCAGGCGGGCTTCGGCGCGGCCCTGCCAGCGCCCCACCCAGGCCAGCACCGTCTCGCCCTTGGCCTGTGGTGGCAGCGTCAAGCGGGCCTGCGCCTGGCCGGACAGCCGGTGCTCCCGGGCCGCCCCCGACGCGCCGGCCAGGCCGGGCCACCAGGTCAGCGGATCGATGTCCTGCCAACTTGCCTGCAAGCGGGCCTGCACCGCCCGCCCGGGCGGGGAGTCGACCTCGGCTTGCAGCTCGGCCCGGGCGACGCCGGCGCGCGCCGTGAACTCGCGCACCAGGCCGCGCCGGCCGGCAAACTCGCCGTTCAGCGACAGCGCCACGGGCACGCGCGCCCCGCGCGCGCCGGGCAGGTGGCCTTCGAGCCGGGCGCGGACCTCCACCGGCTGACCCGAGCCGCCCGAGGCCAGTTCGACCGGGCCGGACAGGCGCATCGCCGGCAGTCGGGCGTCCACGGCGGCCGGTTCGAGCTGCGTTGCTTGCAGACGGCCCCGCCAGCCCGACGGCGCCCATCGGCCCTCGCCCCGCACCCGGCCGGCCTCGCGAGTGGTGCTGCCCAGCACCGCCTCGAAATGCTCCACGGCGACACCCTCTTGCGGTGTCAGGCCCGTGCTGCGCGCCTGCAGGACCAGGCTGCGCAGCGGCAGGTGAGCGGCGTCCCAGCGGTCGGCCCGGGCATTGCGCAGCCGCACGTCCACCACCCCGTCGGCGGCCCCGGCCTGCGCCATGCCGAGCTGCGCCTGCACCTGGCCGCTCAGGGCTGTGCGCGGGGCCGCGCTGGACAGCGCGGCCAGGTCCAGGGCTTCGAACCGGGCCTCCAGGCGGTCCAGCGGCAGGCGGGCAAAGGGGGTGAGCGTCGCCTGGGCCTGGAGCGACTGCCCGGCCGCCGAGAGCGAGGCGTTCACCGGCAGCCGTGCCAACGGGCCCTCGGCCTCGACGCGGGCGCGCCAGGTGCCGGCCACCGTCGGCCCTTCGGGCAGATCTCCGGCCAGGTCCAGCACGACGCGCGCACCCAGCGGCGCTGCGGCGCCCACTTCGGCATGGCCCTGCAGGGTCAGGCGGTCCCAGCGCAGGCTCAGGGCCTCGAGGCGGTGCGTCCGGCCGCCATCGGCGCCCAGCTCGAGGGTGGCCGCCAGGTCGCGCACCGCGGGCATGGCCCCGCCGAAGGACAGCTCGCCGATGCGCAAGGCCTGCAGGGCCAGGTGCAGTGGCGATCCGAGGTCCGAGGGCGGCGATGCCGGCTCACGGCGTTCGCCCGGGGGCAGGCGCAGGCTCAGGCGCTCCATCTCCAGTCGCGCCACATGCAGGCTCAGCCAGTGCCCGGGCGCCGCGGCGGTCCAGCTCAGGCCCCGCCAGGCCAGGCCGTCGATCGTCACGCCGTCGTCCGGCCGGCCGGGGCCGGACAGGTCCAGGTGCACCCGGCGTGCCGAGAAGTCGCCCAGCAGCGGGCCCTGCGGCTCCACCACCGTCAGGCGGGGCACTGCGCGCAGCAGCCAGGCCGTGCCGGCCGGCGTGGTCAGCGCCGCCACCACCGCCCCCACGAGGGCCGCCACGGCCAACAAGGGCAGGGCAACGACCAGCAGCCACGACAGCCGGCCCGGCCCGCGGCGCGCAGGCGCTTGCGGGGGCGGGGGGGCGGGCGGGTCCGGGGTCGGGTCCATGCGTCAATAGGCGATGCCCACACTGAGATGCAGGCGCCAGCGGTTCGTTTCCTCGCCGTAGGCCGCATCCACCTTCAGCGGGCCCACCGGGCTGCGCCAGCGCAGGCCCAGGCCGTAACCCACCTTGGCGTGGAAGGCTGTCCAGTCGTTGGTGGCATCGCCGGCGTCGATGAAGGCGGCCCACCACCATGGGCGCAGGCTGCGCGCACCGAGCGGGCGGGCCAGCTCCAGGCTGGCCGTGGCCAGCACCTTGCCTCCCACCGTCGTGCCGCCTTGCTGCGGGCCGATCGAGCGATAGGCGTAGCCGCGCACCGACTCGTCCCCGCCCGCGCGAAACAGCAGGGTGTCGGGCACGTCCACGTTGTTGGGGATGAAGACCTCGCCGCCTTCGACGCGGGCACTGGCATACCAGCCGCCCAGCGGCAGGTAGCCGCTTAGGCGCCCGTAGACCCGGCTGAACGGGCCGTCGCCGGCATCGCTGCGCGCGTGGCCGGCGCCCACCTGGGCCGAGGCGGCGATGCCGCGTGTGGGCAGCAGCACGTTGTCGACGTTGCGCCAGACCCATTCGTAGTTGGCCGTGAGGGCGCTGGCGCGCTGGCGGCCGAGGTCGGTGGTGACGATGGCGGTGGTGTATTCACCGTAGTACAGGCGGTCGATGCGCTCGGTGTCCTGGGTGCGGCCCGCGCGCAAGCGGTAGCTGTCCGTGGGGGCCGAGCTGGCGCTCCTGAAGCGCTCGCCGGCGAAGGCCAGCAGGTTGCGGTACTGGTCGGCCTTCGGATGGGAGGTCAGTTCGGACTTCAGCGAACTCTGGTCGCGGCCGAGTTCCAGCTTGTGCTTGGCCACCCAGTTCAGTCCGAAGGGCCGCCGGTGCAGGTGCTCGATCGTCCCGCGCGCACGCGCCACGTCGCTGTAGCCGATGCCCAGCGTCAGGTCCTGCAGCGGCGCCTCGCGCACGGCGATCGTCACCGGGGCGGCCTGCGCCCTGGCCGGGTCGGGGTCGACCAACACCGAGGCGGATTCGAACAGCCCGCTGCGCTGCAGGCGCTCTTGCAGGTCGAGCACCTGCTTTTCGGTGTAGCGGTCGCCCGGCCGGAAAGTGAGCTGGTGGCTCACCGCCTCCTCGCGCTGGTTCTTCAGTCCCTCGATGCGCACGGGCCCGAAGCGAAACAGCGGCCCGCTGTCGGCCACCGCGAACAGGCGCACCGCGTTGCGTGGCGCATCCACCTCGGCCGCCGTGCCGGCCCAGGTGGCCGCCGGGTAGCCGTCGCTGCGCAGCCGGCCCAGCAATTCGGTTTTTTCGGCCGACCACCAGTCTTGCGAGAACGGTCGGCCCTCGCGCAGCCGCCAGCCGGCCTGGATCTCCTGCAGCAAGGCCTGGTCGCGCGCACTGCCGGCGTCGGCTTGCTCGACGATCTCGCCCTGCACCTCGATGGTCGCCCGGCTCACGCGAGTGCGCTCGCCCGGGTCCACCTCGATGCGGATCAGGGGCGGTTCACCCTCCTCGCGGGTGATGCGGATCGTCGGGTTGAAGTAGCCGCGCGTTTCCAGCAGCGAGCGTGCCTGCGCCGGCGTGGCAGCGATCAGGCGTCGCACTTCGGCCTCGGTGGCCTCGGCCAGTGCCGGGTCGGTGCGAAAGCGCGCCAGGTCGAGGTAGGTGCCCAGCAGCTCGTCCAGATCGTCCCCAGCGCTGATGCGCAGCAGGTAGGGCACGCGCGTGGCTGCCGTGTCGGCGCGCGGCGCGGCGGCATCGTCGGCCCGCGCCGGCGCGGGAGGCAGCGCCGCCAGGGCCAGCCAGGGCAGGAGGGACAGGACGGTTCCGAGGCGCTGCGCCGCGGTCATTTGCTCAGCAAACGCATGGCCCCTTCCAGCCCGGACAGCGTGAGCGGGAACATGCGCTGGTTCATGAGCTGCTGGATGATCGCGATCGACTGGCGATAAGCCCACACACCCTGCGGCTCGGGATTGATCCAGACGTACTTGGGGAAGGCATGGGTGAGACGCTGCAGCCATTCGGCCCCAGGCTCCTCGTTGTTGTATTCCACACTGCCGCCCGGCTGAAGGATCTCGTACGGGCTCATCGTGGCGTCGCCCACGAAGATGAGCTTGTAGTCCTTGTTGTACTTGCGGATTACATCCCACGTCGGGAACTTCTCGCTGTAGCGGCGGCGGTTGTTCTTCCACATGTAGTCGTAGACGCAGTTGTGGAAGTAATAGAACTCCAGGTGCTTGAACTCAGACTTGGCCGCGCTGAAAAGTTCCTCGACACGGTGGATGTGCTCGTCCATCGTCCCGCCCACGTCCATCAGCAGCAGCACCTTCACCTGGTTGTGGCGTTCGGGCACCATCTTCAGGTCCAGCCAGCCGGCATTGGCCGCGGTGGAGCGGATGGTGTCGTCCAAGTCGAGCTCCAGCTCCGAGCCTTCGCGGGCGAAGCGGCGCAGCCGACGCAGCGCGACCTTGATGTTGCGTGTGCCCAGCTCCAGCGTGTCGTCGTAGTCCTTGTACTGGCGCTGGTCCCACACCTTCACCGCGCTCTTGTTGCGGCCCTTGTCCTGGCCGATGCGGATGCCTTCGGGGTTGTAGCCATAGGCACCGTAGGGCGAGGTGCCGCCGGTGCCGATGAAGCGGTTGCCGCCCTCGTGGCGCTCCTTCTGCTTCTCGAAGAGCTCGCGCAGGCGCTTCATCAGCTCGTCCCAGCCGAGCTTCTCGATCCGAGCCTTCTCCTCGGGCGACAGCTCCAGCTCCAGGCGCTTTTGCAACCATTCGAGCGGGATCTCCTTCGAGAAATCGGTGAGCAGTTCCACGCCCTTGAAATAGGCGCCAAAGGCCCGGTCGAACTTGTCGAAATGGGCCTCGTCCTTCACCAGGGCCGTGCGCGCCAGGTAGTAGAACTTGTCCACCGTGGGGCCGCCGTCGTCGTCGATCACGCCGCCCTGGATCGCTTCGAGCAGCATCAGGAATTCCTTGATCGACACCGGCAGCTTGGCGGCGCGCAGGGTGAAGAAGAAGTCGATCAGCATGAAATGCCTCGCAGGCGTGGCAGGTTCAACGCGGCCGTTCGAGTTGCCACTGCAGATGCGTGCGCACCGTCGGCCATTCGGGAGCCGTGATGCTGTAGACGCAGGTGTCTCGCAGGCTGCCGTCCGGGGTGCGCTGGTGATGGCGCAAGATCCCGTCGAGCTTGGCGCCCAGGCGCTCGATGCTGCGTCGGCTGGCTTGGTTGAGGAAGTGAGTGCGCAACTCGACCGCGATGCACTGCAGCGTCTCGAACGCGTGGGTGAGCAGCAGCAGCTTGGCTTCGGTATTCAAGGCGGTGCGCTGCACGCGCCGCGCATACCAGGTGGCGCCGATCTCCACCCGGCGGTGCACGTCGTCGATGTGCAGGTAGTTGGTCATGCCTGCCAGCCGGCCCGTTGCGCGCTCACGCACGGCAAAAGGCAGCCAGGCACCGGACTCGCGCAGCGTCAGGCGCCGCTCGATCTCGCCTGCCATCTGCTCGGGGGACGGGATGGTCGTGTACCACAGCTTCCACAGCTCGCCGTCACGCACGGCATCGGCCAGGCCGTCTGCATGTTCGGGCGCCAGGGGCTCGAGCACCACGTGGGTGCCGGTGAGCGTGACGGGCTGGGCGAGGGAGGGCATGATCTCAGCGGTGGTGCCGCTGCATGAAGACCAGCTTCTCGAACAGCGAGAGGTCCTGCTCGTTCTTCAGCAAGGCGCCCACCAGCGGCGGGATGGCAACCTTGTCGTCCTTGCTCTGCAGCGCTTCGGCAGGTATGTCCTCGGCCACCAGCAGCTTGAGCCAGTCCAGCAGTTCGGACGTGCTGGGTTTCTTCTTCAGTCCCGGCAAGTTGCGCACATCGTAGAAGTTCTTCAGCGCGGCCGACAGCAGTTCCTTCTTCAGCCCGGGAAAGTGCACTTCGACGATGTTCTTCATCGTGTCCGCGTCCGGGAACTTGATGTAATGGAAGAAGCAGCGGCGCAGGAAGGCGTCGGGCAGCTCCTTCTCGTTGTTCGAGGTGATGAACACCAGCGGCCGGTGCTTGGCGCGGATCATCTGCCGCGTCTCGTACACATAGAACTCCATGCGGTCGAGTTCGCGCAGCAGGTCGTTGGGGAATTCGATGTCGGCCTTGTCGATCTCGTCGATCAGCAGGGCCACCGGCTGCTCGGCCTCGAAGGCCTGCCACAGCACACCCTTGACGATGTAGTTGTGGATGTCCTTCACCCGCTCGTCGCCGAGTTGGCTGTCGCGCAGGCGGCTCACGGCGTCGTACTCGTACAAGCCCTGCTGGGCCTTGGTGGTCGACTTGATGTGCCATTGCAGCAGGGGCATGCCCAGCGAACGGGCCACTTCCTCGGCCAGCATGGTCTTGCCGGTGCCCGGCTCGCCCTTGACCAGCAGCGGGCGCTTCAGGGTGATGGCGGCATTGACCGCCAGGCGCAGATCGTCGGTGGCGACGTAGGTCTCGGAGCCGTGGAACTTCATGGAAGATGTGCCGGATCAAGCGTGGATGAGGGCAAAAGCAGTATAAGCGGGCTGGCTATAATCGTCGGTTGATCCCAAACACCGACGATTCACCGCGCCCACATGAAGAAAGTCAAATCCACGATGATCGCGCTGGCCGCAGCGGCTGGCTTGAGCGCCTTCTTTGCGGGCGCGGCCGTTGCCCAGGACGTCAAGGCGGGCGAAGCCAAGGTGGCCATGTGCATTGGTTGCCATGGCATCCCCGGCTATCAGGCCAGCTTCCCCGAGATCCACAAGGTGCCGATGATCTCCGGCCAGAACGCCAAGTTCATCGTGGCCGCGCTTCAGGCCTACAAGAAGGGTGAGCGCAAGCACCCGACGATGCGCGGCATCGCCGAAACGCTGTCCGAGCAGGACATGGCCGATATCGCCGCTTTCTATGAGCAGCAGGTGCCGCCGGCCAATGTGCCTGAGACCCCGGCCCGCCAGCCCCGCGCCGAAGTGGCCGCCCTGCTCGAAAAGGGCGGTTGCGTGGCCTGCCACGGCGCCAACTTCAACAAGCCCATCGACGGCAGTTATCCCAAGATTGCCGGCCAGCACGCCGACTATCTCTACGTGGCGCTGAAGTCCTACAAGATCGAGGGCAATCCGATCATCGGCCGTGGCAACGCCATCATGGCCGGCCAGGTCAAGCAGTTCACCGACGCCGAGCTCAAGGCCATGGCCCAGTACATCGCCTCGCTGCCTGGCGACCTGCGCGTGGTGCCTCAGTCTCGCTTCCGCCTGGGTTCTGCGCGCTGATCGCGCCAACCAGACAAGAAAGCCGCTGAATCCCAGCGGCTTTTTTGTTGTTCAGGAGTTTTGCTCCACGTGTCCACGTAACCACCCGCAACCTGCGGCAACTCTTTGTAAAACCCGCGATTGCTGGCTTCCCAAGGCGGCGGGGCCTTGTCCATACTGCGCCGCGCTCTGAGACCGAGCGTTCCATCGTCGAGCGG
>NZ_JBKBVU010000140.1:0-7912 GCF_046289365.1 Caldimonas sp.
GCCTGCATCCACACCGCCGCCAGCGCGCCCGCATCGAAAGGCTCGCTCATCAGGCCTCCCTTGCTTGTCCTTGTCCCTGAAAGCCGCGCGATGCTAGCAAGCCCCTCCCAGCACAGGCCAGCTGGTTTTGGAAACAGGGTGTGACAAGGGCGGAGATCAGCCCGTGGCTGCGCGGTGTGCGTCAGCAGGAGGCCCCGCAAGTGGGGGGTGGCCCGGAGGCCGCAAGTCGCGATGCGCTCAACGTGTCACAGCGGCAGTTCGGTGAAGTAGCGCCCGCCGTGGAAGATCAGCGGCGAGGCCTCGGCGCGCCGCTCGCAGCGCTCGACCTCGCCGACGAAGATGACATGGTCGCCTTCCTCGTAGCGGCTGCGGTTGAAGCATTCGAAGACCGCGGCCACGCCGTCGAGCAGCGGTGCGCCACCCGCGCCCTCGCGCCAGGGCAGCCCGGCGAAACGATCCACGCCCTTGGTGGCAAAGCGTTCGGCCAAGGCCATCTGGTCGGCCGCGAGGATGTGGATGGCGTAGTGCGAGCCGCGCTCAAAGGCCGGCTTCGACCCCGCCAGGCGCGACAGGCTCCACAGCACCAGCGGCGGGTCGAGCGAGACGGAATTGAAGGAGTTGGCCGTCAGCCCGATCAGACGACCGTCGCTGGCCCGGGCGGTGACGATGGTCACGCCGGTGGCGAAGCTGCCGAGCGCCTGGCGGAACTCGACCGGGGAGAAACTGGGGGCGGCGGCCCGACGGGGGGGGTTCACGACGTCCATGGCTGGGTGAGCGTCCATTATTCCCCAGGGCCGGCCCCGGGGAAGGGCGCAAGCCCCCCCTTTTTGCGTGGATGCCGCGCCGGCGGCGCGTTCAGAAGCGGTAGTTCACCCCGACGCTCAGCTGCGGGATCGCGCGCACCTTGCCCACGCCGTTGCGCAGCTCCTCGAGCTCGCGATCGATGTCCTCCTGCGTCACGCCGGCGATGTTGGTGGAGGCGCTGACCTTGGCCTTGCCGATCGAGGCGCCCAGGTCGAAGACGAAGCCCCAACCGGTGCCGGCGGGCTGATGGCCGTAGCCAATGCCCAGGTAGGGGGTGACGCGCGGGAACTCGATGCGCACGTCGAAGCGGTCGCCGGGCTGGGTGGTGTAGGTGGTGCCGCCGATCTCGATGGTGCCGCCATGGCCGCGGCCGGACAGGTCCACGCGCATGTCGTTGACGGTGAGGCCGCCGGTCAGGCGAAAGCCGCCGCCAAAGACGAACCAGTCAGCGAACACCCCGGCGCGGTGGGCGCGGGCCTTGCCCTCGTAGTCGATGCCCTCCTCGGTGCCGTCGGCATTGCGCGAGCCCAGGGTGGCCACATCCGCGCGCACGCCGACATGGCTGTTCAGCGGCTGCGCGTAGCCGATCATCACGCC
Organism: Caldimonas sp.; assembly: GCF_046289365.1. Taxonomy (NCBI): domain Bacteria; kingdom Pseudomonadati; phylum Pseudomonadota; class Betaproteobacteria; order Burkholderiales; family Sphaerotilaceae; genus Caldimonas; species Caldimonas sp. The sequence continues at coordinate 1,402 of NZ_JBKBVU010000140.1, forward strand.
CGGCAGGCCGATGTTGCCGTAGATCTCGCCCGCCTGGGCCGGCAGGGCACCAGCCGCCCCGAGGGCGACGGTCATCAGGAGCTTTTTCATGGGGGTGGAGGGACGCAACGGTCCGGTGGGTGGCACTGCGCCGCAGTGTAGGCACGCTCGGCTCGGCCCGAATGCGTCAAATGGACGAAAACCCCTGCGCAATTCGCGCCGATGCCGGGCCGCCACTTGCCCGGCCGGCATCGGGCCTCACAGCGCCAGGTCATAGTCGATGGTCAGCGGCGCGTGATCGGAAAAGCGCTGCGCCTTGTAGACGCTGGCGGCGCGGGCGGTCTGGGCCACCGCCGGGCTGGCCACGTGGTAGTCGATGCGCCACCCCACGTTGTTGGCCCAGGCCTGGCCGCGGTTGCTCCACCAGGTGTAGGCCTCGCCGGTGGCATCGGGGTGCAGTCGGCGGTACACATCGACCAGGCCGATCTCGTCGACCATGCGGGTGAACCAGGCGCGTTCCTCGGGCAGGAAGCCGCTGTTCTTCTGGTTGCTTTTCCAGTTCTTGAGGTCGATTTCCTTGTGCGCGATGTTCACGTCACCGCACAGCACGAACTCGCGCTCGGCCTTCAGGCGCTGCAGGTGGGGGAAGAACTCGTCGAGGAAACGGTACTTGGCCTGCTGGCGCTCGTCCGAGCTGGAGCCGCTGGGGAAGTAGCAACTGATGACCGAGAACTTGCGCGAGGGGGTGTCGAAGCGGGCTTCGACGTAGCGGCCCTCGGCATCGAACTCGGCCGAGCCGAAGCCGATTCTCACGTCGCTGGGCGCATGGCGGCTGTACAGGCCCACGCCGGAATAGCCTTTCTTTTCGGCGCAGTGGAACCAGCCTTGCAGACCGTGCGGGGCCCGCATGGCCTCGGTCAGGTCGCCGTGCTGGGCCTTGATCTCCTGCAGGCAGACGATGTCGGCCTGTTGTTGGCCCAGCCAGTCGAAGTAGCCCTTGTTCGCCGCCGAGCGGATGCCGTTGAGGTTGGAGGTGATGATGCGCAGCATGGGCGCGAGCTTACCTTCCCCGCCCGACGCCCGCTCAGGCGAAGACCTCGGCCTGCGTCAGCGACACGCCCTGGGCATCCTTGGCCGACACCTGCGGGGCCACGCCGGCATCGGGCCAGTCGATGCCGAGGACGGGGTCGTCCCAGCGGATGCAGCGTTCGGCCTGCGGGGCGTAGTAGTTCGTGGTCTTGTAGAGGAAATCGGCGCTGTCGCTGAGCACCAGGAAGCCATGCGCAAAGCCCGGTGGCACCCAGAGCTGGCGGTGGTTCTCGCCACTGAGCTCCACGCCGACCCACTGGCCAAAGCGCGGGCTGGAGCGGCGCAGGTCCACCGCCACGTCGAACACGCGGCCTTGCGTGACGCGCACGAGCTTGCCTTGGGCCATCGGGTCGAGCTGGTAGTGCAGCCCACGCAGCACCCCGCGGCGGGAGTGCGAATGGTTGTCCTGCACGAAATCGAAGTGGCGGCCGACGGCTTCGTCGAAGACGGCCTGGCGGAAGCTTTCGAGGAAGAAGCCGCGCTCGTCGCCGAAGATGCGCGGCTCGAAGATCAGAACTTCCGGCAATCGGGTGGGGGTGACCTTCATCAGAACACCTTTTCGGTGAGCACCTGCTGGAGATACTGGCCATAGCCGCTCTTGGACAGCGGGGCGGCCAGGCCGGCGAGCTGGTCGGCGCTGATCCAGCCCTGGCGCCAGGCGATCTCCTCGGGGCAGCAGATCTTGAGGCCCTGGCGCTTCTCCAGCGTCTGGATGAACTGGCTGGCCTCGATCAGGGAATCGTGCGTGCCGGTGTCGAGCCAGGCGTCACCGCGGCCCAGCACCTGCACGTCGAGTTCGCCGGCCTGCAGGTACAGGCGGTTGAGGTCGGTGATCTCGAGTTCGCCGCGCGCGCTGGGCTGGAGCGTTTTGGCGCGCTCGACGACCTGGGCGTCGTAGAAGTACAGGCCCGTCACGGCATAACGGCTCTTGGGCTGACGGGGTTTTTCCTCCAGGCTGATGGCCCGCCCGCTGGCGTCGAACTCGACCACGCCGTAGCGCTCGGGATCGTGCACCGGGTAGGCGAACACCGTGGCGCCGCGCGCGCGGTCCTGCGCCGCTTTGAGCCGCGAGGCCAGGTCATGGCCGTAGAAGATGTTGTCGCCCAGCACCAGCGCGCTGGGCGCGCCGGCCAGGAAGCGTTCGCCGATCAGGAAGGCCTGGGCCAGGCCGTCGGGGCTGGGCTGGACCGCATACTGCAGCGACAGCCCCCAGGCGCTGCCGTCGCCCAGCAGTTGCTGGAAGCGCGGGGTGTCCTGCGGCGTGGAGATGATGAGGATCTCGCGGATGCCCGCCAGCATCAGGGCCGACAGTGGGTAGTAGATCATGGGCTTGTCGTACACCGGCAGCAGTTGCTTGCTGATGGCCAGCGTGGCCGGGTGCAGCCGGGTGCCGGAGCCTCCGGCGAGGATGAGGCCTTTGCGGGTCATGACAGCCCTCCGCCGTCCGTACCGGCCGCCACCCCCCCGAGGGGGGCCGGGCCTGGCTTGGGACGGCCCGGCGCGGCGGCCCGGGTCGGTGCGGTGAAGTGAAGGTGTTTCATATGGGTCTAGGGAAGGATTTCAGCGAGCATGCGGTCCACCCCGTGCTGCCAGGGCGGCAGGACAAGCCCGAAGGCCTCGCGCAGGCGGGTGGTGTCGAGACGGGAGTTCAAGGGCCGGCGTGCCGGTGTGGGAAACGCAGTGGTGGGCACGGGCTCGATGGCCTGGGGGGCCACACGGACCGCGTGCCCGCGCGCGCGGGCCCATTCGATGACGTGGCGGGCGTAGTCGAACCAGCTCGTCTCGCCGGCCGCCACGAGGTGGTACAGGCCCGACAGCCCGGGCCGCTCCTGCACGGCACGCAGCGCATGCGCGGTCACGTCGGCGATCAGCTCGGCCCCGGTGGGCGCGCCGATCTGGTCGTTCACCACGGTGAGGCGCTCGCGCTCGCCGGCCAGGCGCAGCATGGTCTTGGCGAAGTTGCCGCCGCGCGCGGCATAGACCCAGCTCGTGCGGAAGATCAGGTGACGGCAGCCGCTTTGCGCGATGAGCTGCTCGCCTTCGAGTTTGCTGCGGCCATAGACGCTCAGCGGGCCGGTGGGGTCGTCCTCCCGGCGGGCCCGATCGCCGCTGCCGTCGAAGACATAGTCGGTGCTGTAGTGCACCAGCCAGGCCCCCAGGGCCGCGGCCTCGCGGGCGAGCACGCCGGCAGCGGTGGCGTTGAGCAGGGCCGCCAGCGCGGGCTCGCTCTCGGCGCGGTCCACGGCCGTGTGAGCCGCAGCATTGACGATCACGTCGGGGCGAAGCGTGCGCACGGTGGCGGCCAGGCTGTCGAGTTGCGTCAGATCGCCGCACAGCCCGTCGTGGCCGTGGCGGTCGAGTGCCACCACCTCGCCCAGGGGGGCGAGCGCGCGCTGCAGCTCCCAGCCGACCTGGCCGTTCTTGCCGAGCAGCAGGACCTTCATGCGGCTTTGGCGTCCGAGGGCTGGTATTGGGTGGCGATCCATTCCCGGTAGGCGCCGCTTTGCACCTGGGCGACCCACTCGGGATGGTCGAGATACCACTGCACCGTCTTGCGGATGCCGGTGGCGAAGGTCTCGGCCGGACGCCAACCGAGTTCGCGCTCGATCTTGCGCGCGTCGATGGCGTAGCGGCGGTCATGGCCGGGACGGTCCTTCACGAAGGTGATCAGCCGGCTGTGGGGGCCGGCAGGGTCGGGCCGCAGCTCGTCGAGCAGGGCGCACACGGTGCGCACGATCTCGAGGTTGGTCATCTCGTTCCAGCCGCCCACGTTGTAGGTCTCGCCCACGCGGCCACGCGCCAGCACGGTGCGGATGGCGCTGCAGTGATCCGTCACATACAGCCAGTCGCGCACGTTGAGGCCGTCGCCATAGACCGGCAGGGGCTTGCCGGCCAGGGCATTGACGATCATCAGCGGGATGAGCTTCTCGGGGAAGTGGTAGGGCCCGTAGTTGTTCGAGCAGTTGGTGGTCAGGACCGGCAGGCCGTAGGTGTGGAACCAGGCGCGCACGAGGTGGTCGCTGGCGGCCTTGCTGGCCGAATAGGGGCTGTTGGGTTCGTAGGGATGGGTCTCGGTGAAGGCCGGCTCCTGCGGACCCAGCGAACCATAGACCTCGTCGGTGGACACGTGGTGGAAGCGGAAGGCGGCCTTCTCGTCGGCCGGCAGGGCCTGCCAGTGGGCACGCGCGGCCTCCAGCAGCGTGAAGGTGCCTTGCACATTGGTGCGGATGAAGGCGCCGGGGCCGTGGATGGAGCGGTCCACGTGGCTTTCGGCAGCGAAGTGGACGATGGCGCGCGGCCGGTGCGTGGCGAGCAGCCGGTCGAGCAGGGCGCGGTCGCAGATGTCGCCATGCACGAAGACATGCCGGGGGTCGCCGCGCAGGCTGTCGAGGTTGTGCACATTGCCCGCGTAGGTCAGGGCGTCCAGATTGAGCACGGGCTCGTCGCTGTGCGCGAGCCAGTCCAGCACGAAGTTGCTGCCGATGAAGCCGGCGCCGCCGGTGACGAGGATCATGGGTGAGGGTCTGCCTGATGCGGAAAGGTTCACGGGCGCTTCGTGCGCCAGGAGCCCGTATTGTGCGAGGCGCACGTCCAACGGCCAACCGGCGGCCACCCTCATGTCGGGGATCAGGGCCTTGCGGCCACCCAGGCAAGGGGGCCCCGGCCCGCGGCCACCCGGCCCCTGAACGGCGAGGGGATAATCCGCACCATGGCGGCCCGCGCCACGCGCGCCGCCCCTCATCTGCGGAGAGTCCATTGAAGATTGCTGTCATCGGTTCGGGCTACGTCGGCCTGGTCACCGGCGCTTGCTTCGCCGACCTGGGCATCCATGTCACCTGCATCGACATCGACGAGGACAAGGTGCGCCGCCTGCGGCAAGGCGAGGTGCCCATCTACGAGCCCGGGCTCGAGGCCCTGATCCGACCGGCCCTGGCCAACGGCCGGCTGCATTTCACGAGCGACGTGCACGAGGGCGTGGCCGGTCGCGAGGTGGTGTTCATCGCGGTGGGCACGCCGTCGGACGAGGACGGCTCGGCCGACCTGCGCCACGTGCTGGCAGCGGCGCGCTCGCTGGCGCAGGCTCTGGACGGCTTCACCGTGGTGGTGGACAAAAGCACGGTGCCGGTGGGCACCGCCGACCGGGTGCGCGAGGAGATCGCCGCGGTACTGCGCCGCCGGGGTGTGGCGCACGAATTCGCGGTGGTGTCCAACCCCGAGTTTCTGAAGGAAGGCGCCGCAGTGGCCGACTTCATGCGGCCCGACCGCATCGTGCTGGGTCTGCCCGGCGGGGAACTGGGCCGGCGCGCGCGCGAGGTGATGGATCGCCTGTACGAACCGCTGCAGCGCAACCACCAGCGCACGATCTACATGGACGTGCGTTCGGCCGAACTCACCAAGTACGCCGCCAACGCGATGCTGGCCACGCGCATCAGCTTCATGAACGAGCTGGCCAACCTGGCCGATGCGGTGGGCGCCGACATCGAGGCCGTGCGCCTGGGCATTGGCTCGGATTCGCGCATCGGCTACGACTTCCTCTACGCCGGCACCGGCTACGGCGGATCGTGCTTCCCGAAGGACACGCGCGCGATCCTGCACACCGCACGCGAGCACGGCATGGAGTTGCAGGTCATTCAAGCGGTCGAACAGGTCAACGAGCGTCAGAAGCGGGTGCTGGTGCGCAAAATCGTCGCCCGCCTGGGCGAGGATCTGCGCGGCCGCCGTTTCGCGCTGTGGGGCCTGGCCTTCAAGCCCAACACCGATGACATGCGCGACGCCCCCAGCCGGGTGATCATCCGCGAGTTGCTCTCACGCGGGGCGGATGTGACGGCCTACGACCCGGTGGCCTCGAAGGAGGCGCAACGTGTGCTGCGGCAGGATCTGGCCGACCAGCCCGGCTGGTTCGAGCGCCTGCGCTTCGTCGACACGCCCGATGCGGCCCTGCCCGGCGCCGATGCCTTGGTGATCGCCACCGAGTGGAAGATCTTCCGCAGCCCCGACTTCGGCGCCCTGCGCTCGCAGCTCAAGCAGCCGCTGGTCTTCGACGGGCGCAACCTGTATGCGCCGCAACGCATGCGCCAGGAAGGCATCGAGTACCACGCCATCGGACGGCCGATGCCGCGGGACTAAGGTGGCGGTTCAGCCTTCCAGCAAGTCGGCGCAGCCGTGCTGGACGATGCGCCGGCGCAGGGCCGGCGTGGCGCCGCCCACCCGCAGCGGCTGACCGCTGAGCCCTTGCCGGGCCTGCACCAGCAGCAGCAGGCCCATGGCCTCGGCATCGATGTCGTGCAGCCCGGACAGATCGATCTCCAGCGGCTGCGGCAGGTGCAAGGCCTGTTTGAGTGCCTCGCGCAGCGGCCCGAGGGTGTCTGCCCGGGCCACACCGGCCAGCCGCACGCGCTGGCCGCACGAGGGCCCCGCAGGTTCGACCTGCACGTCCAGCACC
>NZ_JBKBVU010000141.1:0-7889 GCF_046289365.1 Caldimonas sp.
CTTCGCCGTCGGCCTTGATGCGCTCGACACGGCCTCGGACGGTTCTTCGACCTTGACCACCTGGAAACGTCGCGCCAGGGCCGCGTCTTTCTCGAAGTACTTCTTGTATTCACTCCAGGTGGTGGCCGCCACCGTGCGCAGCTCCCCACGGGCCAACGCAGGCTTGAGCAGATTGGCCGCGTCGTTCTGACCCGCCTGCCCTCCGGCGCCGATGAGGGTGTGGGCCTCGTCGATGAAGAGAACGATCGGCTGCGGGTTGCGCCTGACCTCGTCGATGACTTGCTGAAGCCGGTTCTCGAACTCTCCCTTGACCGACGCTCCGGCCTGCAGCAACCCCAGATCGAGCACGTGCAGGGCCACCCCCTGCAAAGGCCCGGGCACGTCCCCCGACGCGATGCGCAAGGCCAAACCTTCGACGACGGCGGTCTTGCCCACCCCGGCCTCTCCGGTGAGGATGGGGTTGTTCTGACGGCGTCTCAGCAGGATGTCGATGACCTGGCGGATTTCGGCTTCACGCCCGATCACAGGATCGATCTGCCCTTCACGGGCGCGCTGGGTGAGGTTGATCGTGTAGCGATCCAGCGCCGGTGTGCCTCCTGATACGGGAGACGATTCGACCGGCGGGACTTCTTCAGCGGAGGCCGAGACCCTGCCGACCGCTTCGGCCGAGCCTGTGGTCAGGGAGTCAAGCCGGTGTTTCAGGTCCTCCACGGGGAAGCGCAGCAGGGCCGATGAGGCCTGGGCCGCCATCTGCCTCAAGCCGGGTTCGGCCAGCAGGGCCAGCAGCAGGTGGGCACTGCGGATTCGCGCCACCTGGCTGTCAAGCGAGGCGATCAGCCAGGCATGCTCCAGCCATTGCGGCAGCCGCTGCGAGAACACCGGCGTGCGCGTATTGCCGGCGGGCAGCCGCGTGAGTGCGGACTCGAGGTCGCGACGCAGACCGGCGGGCGACACATCGCAACGCGCACACAGCAGACTCAGGTCGCTGCGTGGTTCCTCGAGCAAGGCCAACAGCAGGTGCTCGATGTCCACTTCATGATGACCATGGGCCATGCACAGGTTGGCGGCTCGTTCGGCGGCCTGCCGCGTCAGCTCGTTGAGTTTGGTGATCAGGGTCTTGAGAGATGCAGACATGTTCGATGCCCAGAGAATGGAAAGGTCACGCCGCAGGCAGCACGTCGTAGGCCAGGTCGTCACGGTCCTGGGTCACCGGCCTGCTGCACAGGAACGTGGTCCAGCCGAGCCGTGCACCGGGTCCGTCGGCCCGGGAGTGCAAAGCCGTGGGCTGCACGTCCTGCTGTCGCAGGCACAAGCGGACTTCGAACTCCAAGGACAACCCGTAGGCCAATGTCAACAAGCGCTGCAGGGCCCTCGCACCGGTGGCCCCTGGCAGGAAATGGTCGTAGCGCCGGCGGTCCAGCGGCCCCAGGCGCAACCTCACCCGCAGGTCGCGCTGCCATAAACGTTCTCCAACGACAGCGCTGCGCCCGAGCACCGCGTTGCGGCCCAGCGCACTGCAGGCCGATGCCGGCAGTCGAACCCAGCGACCGACGAACGGCTCAACCTGGGCGGGGATCGCAAAATGCGCGCTGACCCAGGCTTCGAGCTGCGAAGCCGACAACTGCCGACGTTGCAAGGCCCCTGCATAGTGGGCAACCGACTCATCGTGCAGCCCCGCGCCTGCCCGCTCCAGCAAACGGTTGCGCAAGGAGGCCTGACCCAGTCCGGCCAGGGACAGCACCAGCGGCAGAAAGCCCCGCCCTCGGTCCGACTCGTATGCCAGTGCCAAGCGATGCTTCTTCCAGGCCTGGTAGAACAAGGCAAGGGCCCGGTGATTGAAGATCTCGAGAAAGGCGCGCGCCGCACCATCACGCCCGAAGACCTCCCGGCGAACGAGAGTTTCGGTGTAATGCAGTGGCAAGGTGCCGTGCACCCCGAGCAGCCCCATGAACGCAGCCGTGATCTCGATGCGCTCGGGGTCGGTGCACGCCTGCCCCTCCCGCGTCGGCCTCACCACCTGGAGATCCTCGATCTCACTGGCTGGGAAGCTCAGTGAGAGGGAACTGCGGAAGCGCAGCCGCTGCGCGAGGATGTCCTGCTCGCCCAGACCTTCGCGGGCCGACAGCCAACGCGACAACAGGCGCACCGCCTGAAAGAACTCGTGTCGATGCGGCTCGGCCAGCAGCCGGTCGATCACACGAGGGATTGAGCGCCGCTGCGGGGAGAGCATGACAGAAGTTCTTCTCCGGTGCGGGCTGACACCAGCCGCAGCCGCGTGAAGCTGTTGAGATGTGTGTAAAGGCCGACGAAGCGGTTGATCACCTCGGCGAACAAGTGCAGGCCTACCCCCACGAAGCTCGACTCGTCGACGGTCAAGCGGATGTCCGTCCCGCGCACGAACGTGGCATAGGGTTTGCCCGGCAACCAGGCAACGGCAGGCTGATGCTCAACAGCGACCAGGCCATCGATCTGGCGCTGATTGGCCGCGCTTCGCGGCAGGTCGTACAGCCTCAGCATCTCCTTGAGCGCGTCGATGCCACCCTGGCTCAGGGAGAGATGGTTGAGCGACAGGTGAGAGATCAGCCGCCACAGGGCTCCTTGCCCTCGTGCAAACCTCAGACAAGCGGTGGGGCGGCGCAACAGGCAGATCTCCTGAGCGGCACCGCCACCCTCGACGAAGAGGTCTCCTCCTGGTTGTCCAATGGCCAGTTGAGTCGGCAGATCGCGATTGGTGGCCCACACCTCGAGTGACAGGGTCTCGTTGACCGCCAGGCCCGGCTGGAAGTCCGCATCGACGAGCCCGAGCTCCAACTCATAGCCAGGGCTGTGCAACGCCATCCGCTCGTCGCGCTGCGTATACCAGTAGCAGGCCCGCGGCTGGGTGCGCTCACCGTCGCGCAGCAAGTCGTCGTGACGCAACGAATAGAACGGCCTGAACTCCTGGGCGAACTCTCCCTGACCGGACTGACGCACACACCACACCCGCTGGACCCCATACACCTCGTACGCATACGCGCGGCGAGCGTCGACCACCACGGGATACATCGTGCGGGCATGGGTCACGCGGATGGGGTCGGCCGGCGTTCGGAAGAGATTGACTACCGGCGTACAACCGAGCTGGAGATGGTGCACGTCGAGGTCCTCTAGCAGCCGGGCCGCATCGGAATCGCTCCGAATGCCCTTCAGAGGCACGTGCAGGACCAGGCGGTTGCTGTTGAGCACGATGTCCGAGTCTGTTCCCCGCCGGCCGCTCGGCACCAGCAGGTCCACGAAGTTGAATTTCTCCGGAAATGCAAAGTACTCCGTGAGCAGCCGATAGGCGGCATGCGATCTTGCGTCATGCTCGATGATCGACTCGTGATCCTCGAACCCGACCAAACGGGGCCGCTCGCCCAGCAAGCTCGATGTCCGACGGCCGTCCCCGGACTCCACCATCACACCGAGGGACCTGGAGCACAAGGCCTCGCGCAGGACGCTGACCAGCGATGGCTCACCATCGAGGTACAACCGCAAAGACTTCCCCTGACAATCCGCCAGCGAGAACTGTGGCGAGAGGGATTCGAGATGTATAGACACGACCGCCGATGTGCCATCGGGCCACCTGCCACCCGGCAAAGGCGGTGGTGCCATCCGGAAATTCACGTGGGCCAGTCTCACCGGCGCCAGTTCGACGTCGTAGGCCGTTCGAAACTGGCATGCCACCCCGCGCAATGGACGGCTGCGCAGCAACTCACCGCGAGGAACGCGAACGACGTCGTTCAGTTGGGTGGCCGCAGAGCCCAGGCGGAACTGCGCCACGGAACACGACGGAAACGGCCTGAGGTAGTGCGGATAGAGGACCTCCAGCAGGGATTCCGTGAAGAGCGGGAAATCGTCTTCGACGCGCTTGTGAATCCGGGCCGCCAGGAACGCGAACGATTCGATCAGCCGTTCCACATGCGGGTCCTCGGAGGACTCGCCGCTCAGTTGAAGACGGGACGCGATCTTTGGATAGCGCTGCGCGAACTCCCGGGATTGGTTGCGAAGAAAAGCCAGTTCCCGCTCGTAGTAGGGCAACAGGTCTTCCATCTTCAGCCTCCCAGGGACCGATCTGCACCTGAGCAGCGCACGCGGTAGTGTTGCGTTGCCTGGTTCACGACGGCATCGAAGCTGACAGGCTCTCTAGAGCGCTCCACGAGCAGCCACGCCCGGATGGAGAAATGCAGCTTCTGCGCCGCTGCCGCTCCTGTATCCAGTGTCACCTGCACCGCGCTGAGCCTTGGCTCGTGGATCCCAATGGCGGATTCGATGGACTGGCAGATGCGTCGCCGGTCATCCGGGCTGGCCAGGCTCAGGCTGCTGAAGTCCACCATGCCGTAGGAGAGCAAGGAACGGGCGCTCATCGGCCACCCGTCGAAGTCCTGTGGCGCCAGAGCACAACGGGTGTTAAGCAAGGCCTCGAGATCGCGTGCGACGCAATCCTTGATCTGCTCCAGCGACATCTGTGGCAAGGCGTGAGGGCTGACCACGCCAGCGCCGTCGTCGAGCAGGCAATCCAGGAGGGAGGGGCGGTAGCGCTGCATGCGGGAGAGGATCGAGAAGCCATCCCAGCCATCAGAAAGAAAGGCGGACGAGCCGCCTTTCCTCTGTGAGGGACGGTCTGGGCTCAGCTGAAGTTGGGAACGTTCTTGGCAAGGTCCCAAGCGCCAGTGATGTTGACCTTGCCGGACTTGTCACCCGTGATGTTGAGCTCGTCGTACGTCCAGCGCACCGCCGAATACTTCAGAGTGAAGGTCTCGGAGGGGACACCCTCGCCGTTCACCGTCGGGGCCACCGAGGAGACGATGACGTTCTTCAGTTCGATCTTCAGGTACTGGTGGCGGCTTTGCGTGCCAGACGGGCTGCCCACATTGTTCTTGCCACCATGAGCCCGATAGAAGTAGACAACGACATCGCTGATGATGGTGCCTGCCGAACAGGCCTGAAGCAGCTTGGGCGTGGCACCGTCGATGTCCTTGGTGAAAATCATCTCACCATGTTCGCAGCGCTCAGCCGTGTGCCCACCGGCCGTGGATGCCGTCGCAGACTTGGGCTGGCGCACCACGTGGCTCCAGGTGTAGACCTCGACGGTGTCTTTGTGCTTGCTGTCCCGGGAATCGCCTTTGATGTCGCTTCCCTTGAACTCGACGTAGATGTCTTTCGCCATGAAAAGAGTCCTCCACTGAAACGGTTGGAGCGTTGAGAATCAGCCCTTGCCACCCTGAGGCAGTTCCGCCACAAGGCGCAAGGACACGGAAAGTTCGTCCAGTTGGAAATGGGGACGAACGAAGGAGACCGCCCTGTAAACACCCGGGCGGCCTGGAACTTCGGACACCTGCACCGAGGCTTCCCGCAAAGGGAACTGTGCCTTCGTCTCCTGCGATGCGGCGTCATCGGACGTGACGTACTGAGAGATCCAACGATTGAGATAGTCCTCCACGTTGGACGCGGAGGCAAAGCTGCCGATCTTGTCGCGCATCATCGCCTTCATGTAGTGCGCAATTCGGCACACTGCGAACATGTACTGGAGCTGCGCGGAGAGCACCGCATTCGCGTTGGCGGCATCCAGGTCGTACTTGCGCGGCTTTTGAACCGACTGCGCACCGAAGAACGCCGCGTAGTCAGTGTGCTTGCAGTGCACCAAGGGGATGAACCCCAGGTCGCTGAGCTCCTTCTCGCGACGGTCGGTGATCGAGATCTCCGTCGGGCATTTCAGCGCAATCTCCCCGTCGTCAGTCTTGAAGGTGTGCGTCGGCAGATCCTCCACAAGACCGCCACCTTCCACGCCCCGAATGGCGGCGCACCAGCCGTAGCTCTCGAAAGCAGCCGTCAGCCGCGCCGCAAAGGCATAAGCGGTGTTGACCCAGAGGTAGCGGTCGTGACGGCTGCCGTCGACCGACTCCACGAAGTTGAATCCCTCGACCGTCGTGCCGTCTTTCGGGTTGTAGGGCAGACGCCCAAGGAAGCGGGGCAGCGTCAGTCCGACATAGCGGGAATCCTCTGAATCACGGAAGGATTTCCATTTGGCATATTCGACGGTGTCGAACACCTTGGCCAGGTCGCGCGGCTTGCCCAGGTCGGTGAAGTCCTCCAGGCCAAACAGCTCCGGCGACGCTGCCGAGATGAATGGAGCGTGAGCCGCCGCCGCCACGTGTGACATCTGCTCGATGAAATACATGTCCTCGGGCTGGCGACCGATCTCGTAGTCACCGATCAAGGCGCCGAAGGGAGCCCCCCCGAAGGTTCCAAACTCCTCTTCGTACACCTTCTTGAAAAGAGTGCTCTGGTCGAAGTCGATGGCCGTGTTGAAGTCCCGCACGAGCTCCTTTTTCGTCGCGTGCATGACCTTGATCTTCATCATCGCCCCGGTCGAGGTGTGCTTGCACAGGTAGTGCAGGCCACGCCAGGACGATTCGAGCCGTTGAAACTCTGGGGCATGCATCACCTCACTCAACTGGGCGGAGATGAGCTGATCGATCTCGGCCACCCGCGCATCGAGGGTGGCTGACAGGTTCTCGGAGAGAACCACGGTCCCCTGCAGGACTTCGCGCACCAGCTCGGAGATGATGTCCCGGGCACGTTGGTGCTCGGTCGGCGACTTGGCCACCCGGCTTTGCTCGACGATGCGGTCGAGCAGCGAATGGGGTGCCAGCTCGGGTTGGGGCGCTTGCGCGAGGGCTTGGGCACTCATGGCATCACTCCTTCGTGGTTTGGGCTTCCCGGCCCAGGCGTTCAAGCTGCTCCGTGTTGCGCAGCACCTCGTCCAGCAGATCCTCCAGCTTCTCGTTGCCCGCCAACTTGTTGCGCAGGTCGGCCAAACGGGTGCGCGCCTCGAGCAGCCGGCGCAACGGTTCAACCTGCTGCACCACCGCTTCCGGACGGAAGTCGTCGATCTGGTTGAACTGAAGGTTGACGGCAAACTCCCCACCTTCCTCGCTAAGGAGATTGCGTACCCGGAAGGACGCTTGTGGGGCCATGCCTGCCATGACCGCATCGAAGTTGTCGAGATCGATGTTGACGAATTTGCGATCCTTCAGGCGAGGTGGGGGCGTCTGTTCGGAGGGCTTGCCGACGAAATCGCCCAGCACGCCCACCACGAATGGCAGTTCCTTCTGTTCGATGGCGTCGCCGATCTCGACGTCATAGGTCAACTGCACCCGGGGCGGACGCACCTTCTCGAGACGCTTTTGCACACTGTCTTTCTTGGCCATGGGATTTCCTGCGGAGAGGACGGAGGACGCTCACTGGAGAGCACTGAAGGGATTGCGCGATCCGGTCGTCGCCGGCCGGGCCACGGGAGGTTCGACCGGACGGAGGGGCCGTGCCGAAGCCGAAGCGGAATGGGCCTCCCGACGGCGGACCGGCCCCGCAGGGCGTGCGGGAGGCGCCTGAACGGGTTCTGGCGCCACGAGCACGGTCTCGCCGATGGCCTCGCGGATCGTCTGGGTCAACGTCTGGGCTTCCTCGCGGGTGCTGCCCTGCACGGCGTTGCCTTGCCGCAGGTGCCCCAATGCCAAGGCAGAAGCTCGCAAACCGGCAACCGCCATGATGCTGTGGGCCGTGATGTCGCCCACATCGCGCTGAAGAACCTCCTGCGCTGCCACGATGGCCTGGCCATAGCGCCGGGCCTCCAGATGCATCTGAGCCTGCTGGAGCCAAGGCTCCTTTGCACCAGGATGGGCACGAGCCGCTTGCTCGAGCAGTTCAGCCGCCTTGGTCACATCACCGGCTTCCTGCGCCGACCGAGCCTGAGTCAGCGCCTGCGGCAGATCCACCCGGGGCAGCTTGTCTTCGGTCTGAGGAAGACCGGCACAAGCGGCCAAACCCATTGCGGCGGCTGCCGCCCAGACGCGCCACAGCGCCCCTCTGAC
>NZ_JBKBVU010000343.1:0-1660 GCF_046289365.1 Caldimonas sp.
TGCTTGAACTCGCGCAGCTTCATGTGGGGGGCTTCCTCCGGGCACCAGATCGCGGCGGACATCTCGACGCCATCCCATGCCTGCTCGACGCTCGCGTCGGCGGCGAGCGTGCCGGGCAACGGCTCTTGCGGATCGCCGCTGCGCCGGATGCGTGCCCGGGTTCTCACGGCGCTGCTGCTGCGCCATTCGTACTTCGCGTAACCGTTGTCCCAGTAGACCAGGATCGCGCGCTGCGGGGTGAACTTGATGAAGCGGATGCACAGCGCCTCGAACGACACCTGGAAGCGCTTGGCAATGCCACTGAGGACGTGCAGATCGATGCGTCGGTTCGAGATCCACTCGCGCAGCCGATCGCCGGGCATCAGCAAATTGCTGGCGAAGTCGTCGGCTTCGCGCTCGATCAGACGCATCGTCTCGTGGCCGGAGTGGACGCTGTCCTTGTCGCAGTTGAAACGCGACTGCTGGTCGCGGTGCAGGACGAAGTGGCCGAGCTCGTGAGCGATGGTGAATCGCTGGCGCTGCGGGCTGACCATGCCGTTGTAGGCGATACCCCAGACCTCAGGGTCACCGGGGTCCCGCGCCAGCATGCCCTCGAAGGCATCGTCGTTGAACTGCACCGGGGGACGGATTTCGCGCACGCCCGCTCCGAAGGGCGTACTCGGCAGCATCTGCCGCACCAGGTCGAGATCGACGGCCTCGGGCACGTCCGCGCCATACCAAGCCCGCAACCAGTGGTGGACTTTGTTGGCGGCGATCGCGCCGTTGAGGGCCGGGGGCGTGCTCACCTTTTGGCTTCGGGCAGATCCTTGTCCGGGAAGATGATCTTCAGTGCTTGGCGCACCCGGTCTTTCTCGGCTTCGGTCATGCCGGCATAGGCGCGGAAGAAGGCCACGTCCTCGGGGCTGGCCTCGGGCACTTGGGGCATCGGCTCGCCCATGATGTCCTCCATGGTCACGCCCAGCACCTTGGCCAGCGCCTGCACGCGCTCGGCCGAGGGGCGTTGGCCCTCTTTCATCTCCAGTTCCCAGATGTAGGCCTTGGTACAGCCGACGGCGTCGGCCACTTGCTGCAAGGTCAGTTTCTTCGCCTCGCGAAATCGCCGCAGGCGAGATCCAAACGCGGAAGCCATGGCGATGTCCTGTCTCGAATCACGGGAAGTGGTGGGATGCAGTCCGACAGTATAGCGCCGTGATACACATAAGCGCCAAATGTGCCACAGTGTTTGACAGGCCGGTCAGGCAGGGACACAATCGCGCTGTATCACGCTGCCTTACTTTTGCGTGATATCCGTTCAACAAATGTCGCCGGCCCGCGTGCCCGAACCCTCGGTCCGTAGACCTTCGACGCCACTTCAGGGAAAGGACCGAGAAGATGAAGAAGACTTTCGTCGACGTGCTGCTCGAACTGCCGGTGGACGCGACCCTCAGCTCTTTCCTGGCCTCGCACGGCCTGCCCGTGGCCGACGATTTCGACTGGGAGGATACGCCTCGCACCTCGCAGGCACTGGTGGAGGCCGTTCGGGCCTGGCCCGACGTCGCCGCCCGTGACCGTCTGATCGGCAACCTCATGGCCAGCATCCAGCTGGCCGACCCGGCCGGCAAGCAGGCGATGTTCCAGGCCGCCGCCGGGGACGGCGCCGCGCTGCTGGGTCTCGTGGCAT
>NZ_JBKBVU010000344.1:0-1646 GCF_046289365.1 Caldimonas sp.
ACGGTGTCGATCGCGTGCGCAGTTACCATGACGCCACATTGGTGCCGACACATGCTTATGTAGCGTTCTATGTTTGGCTGCGCCAGCACTGGCGGGTCGACGCGTTGGTGCATGTCGGCAAGCACGGCAGCCTCGAGTGGTTGCCGGGCAAAACTGTGGCGCTATCCGACGGGTGTTGGCCGGATGCGATCCTGGGGCCGCTGCCCCACCTCTATCCCTTCATTGTCAACGACCCCGGCGAGGGTTGCCAAGCCAAGCGGCGCACGCAAGCCGTCATCATCGACCACCTCATGCCGCCGCTGACGAGGGCCGAGACGTACGGGCCGCTGCAGGCGCTGGAGCGCCGCATGGATGAGTACTATGAGGCGGTGCTGCTCGACCCGGCGCGGGCGCAGCGCCTGCAACAGCAGCTGTTGCAAGAGGCCCTGCAGCACCGGCTGCACACCGAGCTCGGTATGTCCCCTCCGCAGGATGAGGCGCAGCGCATGGCGTTGTTGCAGCGGCTCGATGCGTATTTGTGCGAAATCAAAGAGACGCAAATGCGCAGTGGGCTTCATGTGTTCGGGCAATCCCCTCAAGGCGAGGCCCTGTGGCAGACGGTGTTGGCATTGGTGCGGTTTCCGCGTGGTGCCTCCGCTGGCGAGGACAGCCTGCTGCGCGCGTTGGCTGCGGATCTGGGGTTGACGGACTACGATCCGTTACAGGCCGACGCCACACAGCCGTGGAGCGGGCCCCGACCGGCCGAGCTGCAAGCCGCCTCTACGCAGCCCTGGCGGCACGCGGGGCACACGCGTGAGCGGCTGGAGCGCCTGGCGCTGGAGTGTTTGCGCGATCCGTCGCGCGTGGATGCGGCGGCGTGGCCACGCACCGCAGCCGTGCTGGGCTGGGTGCGGGAGGTGCTGTTGCCGCGCTTGGCGCTGTCGGGTGTGAATGAGATGGCGCATTTGTTGGCCGGTTTGCGGGGGCGGTTTGTGCCGCCGGGCCCCAGTGGTGCGCCCTCGCGTGGCCGCGCCGATGTGCTGCCCACCGGACGAAATTTTTACGCCGTCGACACGCGCGCTGTGCCCACGCCGACCGCTTGGTCGATGGGGCAGCAGGCCGCGCAGCGGTTGCTGGAGCGGCATGTGCAGGAGCACGGAATGTTCCCTCAGTGTGTGGGTATGACGGTGTGGGGCACCAGCACGATGCGAACGGGCGGTGAGGACATGGCGGAAGCGTTGGCGCTGCTGGGGGTGCGGCCGCGCTGGGCGGATGGCAGCGGGCGTGTGGTGGACGTGGAGGTGGTGCCAGCCGCGGTGTTGGGGCGTCCGCGGGTGGATGTGACGCTGCGGATTTCGGGGTTTTTTCGTGACGCTTTTCCTGCGCTCATCGATCTGTTTGACACAGCGGTGCAAGCGGTGGCCGCCATTTCCGAGGAAGAGGAGCCCGACGAGCTCAATCCGGTGCGGGGGCGCATCCAGCGCGAGCAGCGTGTGCTGCAAGCGCAAGGGGAGGATGCGCAGCGCGCTTGGCGGGTGGCCACTTGGCGCGTCTTTGGCCCGAACGCGGGCGACTACCGCAACGGGGTGCAGGAACGCATCGAAAGCGGTCAGTGGCACAGCAGCCACGATTTGGCGCAGGCCTATGTTCAGGCGGGGGGGTATGCC
>NZ_JBKBVU010000142.1:0-7766 GCF_046289365.1 Caldimonas sp.
GCCGCGGCCCAGGCTCCGGCGCCGGTCCCCGCACAGCCCCCTGCACCGGCCCCGGGGCCCACGCCGGCCCCGGCCGAGCCCAGCCTGATCGACGACCTGCTGGCCAATCCGCTCACGCTGCCTCTGGCCGGCGGCTTGGTGGCCCTGCTCGTGGGCCTGGGCGTCTACCGTCTGCGCTCGCGGACCAAGAAGGACAGCGGGGAGACCTCCTTCCTCGAAAGCCGCCTGCAGCCTGACTCCTTCTTCGGCGCCAGTGGCGGCCAGCGAGTGGACACCAAGGATGCCACCGGGGCGCCTTCGTCGCTGAGTTATTCGCTCAGCCAGCTCGATGCCATCGGCGACGTCGACCCGGTGGCCGAGGCCGATGTCTACCTGGCCTACGGCCGTGACCTGCAGGCCGAGGAGATCCTCAAGGAAGCCATGCGTGCCAACCCTGAGCGCCTGGCCATCCGCACCAAGCTGCTCGAGGTCTATGCCAAGCGTCGCGACGCCAAGGGCTTCGAACTGCTGGCCACCCAGTTGTATGGCTTGACCGGCGGCCAGGGCGAGGACTGGGCCCGCGCCCAGGAACTGGGCCGCCAGATCGACCCTGACAACGCGCTGTACCAACCGGGCGGCGCGCCACCGGATGCCGTCAAGCTGCCCGAAGGGGGCTATGAGCCGCTGGGGGCGAGCACGATGCCCCAGTCGGTGATGCCCACGCCGTCGACCTATGCCGAGGCGTCCAAGGCCCAGGCCAATGTCGATCTCGATCTGGACCTGCCCTTGGGCGACGAACCCGCGCCCAGCAGTTTCAATTCCGAGTCGACCCAGCCGCTGGCTGCCGTTGCGGCCGTGTCTGAGCGGGCCCAGGCCGGATCCCCAGATCCCGAAGTCCCGCCTGCCCGGGAGGTTGCATCCGAGATGGACATGGCCTTCGAGCTGCCGGAACTGCCCGAGGTGGCGCCCGCCCAGCCCGCCGCCCGCGCCGATGCACCCAATTCGCGCTCGATGGATTTCGACCTGGGTGAGTTGTCGCTCGACCTGGGCCCGACCCCATCGCCCGAGACGGGCCCTGGGGCCGCTGACGAACTGGCCGGGCTGGATCTTGGCGACGGAGAGACCTCCGGCGATCCGATGGAGCGCAAGCTGGAGCTGGCCGAGGAGTTCCGCCAGATCGGTGACCGCGAAGGGGCTCGCGAACTCCTGCAGGAGGTCGTGTCCAAGTCCAGTGGGGCGCTCAAGGCCAAGGCCCAGAGCATGCTCGCTGAACTGGCCTGAACACAGCATGCCCGTCACGGGCCAGGGGGCGCGGGTCGCCACCTGGCCCGTTGCCTTTCCGAGACCCTGAGCAACCGACCTGGGAACGCTTGCCGTGAGGATCGCACTGGGTGTCAGCTACCGAGGCACGGCCTACCTGGGCTGGCAGAGTCAACCCGGCGGGCGCACGGTGCAGGACCACCTCGAGCAGGCGCTGACGCGCTTTGCCGATGCCCCGGTGCGGGTGGTCTGTGCCGGGCGGACCGACGCCGGCGTGCACGGACTCAACCAGGTCGTCCACTTCGACACCGATCGCCGGCGCGAGCCCTTTTCCTGGGTGCGCGGCACCAACACTTTTCTGCCCCACGACATCGCCGTGCAGTGGTGCTGCCCCGTCCCGGACGACTTCCACGCCCGCAACAGCGCTCGGTCGCGCCGCTATGCCTACGTGCTGCGCGAATCGCCAGTGCGCCCGGCCCTGGACTGCGGCCTGGTGGGCTGGGTCTTCCGTCCGCTGGACGCACAGGCGATGCGCCGTGCCGCCGCCCACCTGCTGGGCCGGCACGACTTCAGTGCCTTTCGATCGTCGGAGTGTCAGGCCCGCAGTCCGGTCAAACATCTCACCGAGCTCTCGATTGAGCGGCATGGGGCCTACTGGCGCTTCGAATTCGAGGCCGATGCCTTCTTGCACCACATGGTGCGCAACCTGATGGGATGCCTGATCGCGGTTGGCGCCGGGACCCGCGAGCCGGACTGGGTGGCACGGGTGCTGGCCGGCCGTGACCGCACGTTGGCTGCCCCCACCTTTGCGCCGGATGGCCTGTACTTCCTCGGGCCCCGCTACGATGCGCATCTGGGGCTGCCGGTGCACACGGCGGCCCATGACTGGCTGCCCGGTCCGGCGGCTACGGAGGGTCCGAGATGACCATGCCTGCCCAACGCACCCGCATCAAGATCTGTGGTCTCACGCGCCAGGCCGATGTCGAGGCGGCGGTGGCCGCCGGGGCCGACGCCATCGGCCTGGTGTTCTATGACCGCAGCCCGCGCCATGTCAGCCTGGAGCAGGCCGTGACGCTGGTGCGCCGGCTGCCACCGTTCGTCACGCCGGTGGGCTTGTTCGTGAACGCGGCGGCCGACGAGGTACGCCGGGCCTGCGAGGCCATTCCGCAACTGGTGCTGCAGTTCCATGGTGACGAAACACCGCAGGACTGCGAGGCTGCCGGCCGACCCTATCTGCGCGCCGCCCGCATGGCGCCCGGCTTCGATTTGCTACACTTTGCGCAGCGTTTTGCCACCGCCCAGGCCGTGCTGCTGGATGCGCACGTCGAAGGTTACGGTGGCGGTGGAAAGGTCTTCGATTGGTCACTCATTCCCCCCGGCGTGCCCTGTCCGGTCGTTTTGTCTGGTGGGTTGAATCCTGCAAACGTGACCGATGGGGTGCTTCAGGTCCGGCCCTGGGCCGTTGACGTGAGTTCCGGCGTCGAATCCGCCAAGGGCATCAAGGATGCCGCGGCGATGCGCCGGTTCTGCGAGGCGGTTCGCGAAGCCGATGCGCGTATCGCAGCCGCCATCGCCTGACCCCGTTCACCTGAAGCCATGTTGAACTACCAGCAACCCGATGCCCGGGGGCATTTCGGCCCGTATGGCGGCTCTTTCGTCGCCGAAACCCTCACCCATGCCCTGGACGAAGTCAAGGTGGCCTACGAGCGCTACCGCCACGACCCCGAGTTCCAGGCCGAATTCCGCAGTGAACTGGCCCATTTCGTCGGCCGTCCGAGCCCTGTCTACCACGCCGCGCGCCTGAGCCGCGAGCTGGGCGGGGCGCAGATCTACCTCAAGCGCGAGGATCTCAACCACACCGGCGCCCACAAGGTGAACAACACCATCGGGCAGGCCCTGCTGGCGCGTCGCATGGGCAAGCCGCGTGTGATCGCCGAGACGGGCGCGGGCCAGCATGGCGTGGCCACCGCGACGATTTGCGCGCGCTATGGCATGGAGTGCGTGGTCTACATGGGCAGCGAGGACGTGAAGCGCCAGTCGCCCAATGTCTACCGCATGCACCTGCTGGGCGCGACCGTGGTGCCGGTGGAAAGCGGTTCGCGCACCCTGAAGGATGCGCTCAACGAAGCCCTGCGCGACTGGGTCACCCACGTGGAGAACACCTTCTACATCATCGGCACGGTGGCCGGCCCCGCGCCTTACCCTGCGATGGTGCGCGACTTCCAGAGCGTGATCGGCGAGGAATGCCTCGTGCAGATGCCCGAGATGACGGGCCGCCAGCCCGATGCCGTGATCGCCTGCGTGGGCGGCGGCAGCAATGCCATGGGCATCTTCTACCCCTACATCCCGCACGAGTCGGTGCGCCTGATCGGCGTCGAGGCGGCCGGGGAGGGGCTGGACACCGGCAAGCATGCGGCGTCGCTGAGTGCCGGCTCGCCGGGCGTGCTGCACGGCAACCGCACCTACCTGCTGCAAGACGACAACGGGCAGATCATCGAGACCCACTCGATCTCGGCCGGCCTGGATTATCCGGGCGTGGGCCCCGAGCATGCCTACCTGAAGGACATCGGCCGCGCCGAGTACGTGGGCGTGACCGACAAGGAGGCGCTCGACGCCTTTCACCGCCTGTGTCGCACCGAGGGCATCATTCCGGCGCTGGAATCCAGCCACGCGGTGGCCTATGCGATGCAACTGGCCCCTACGATGCGCCCGGACCAGACCTTGCTCGTGAATCTGTCGGGCCGTGGCGACAAGGACATCGGCACGGTGGCCGACCTCTCGGGCGCCGAGTTCTATTGCCGTCCGTCCTGCCGGGGCCAGAGCGTCAAGGGTGGCGACGCCCAGGCGATGAAGGGGCCGAAATGAGCCGCATCGCTGCCACTTTCGCCCGCCTGCGCGAGCAGGGCCGCAAGGCCCTCATCCCCTACGTCACCGCCGGCGACCCCTATGCCGACGTCACACCCGAGCTGATGCTGGCCCTGGCCGACGCCGGGGCCGACGTGATCGAACTGGGCGTGCCGTTTTCCGACCCGATGGCCGACGGCCCGGTGATCCAGAAGGCTGCCGAGCGGGCCCTGGCCCGCGGGATCGGCCTGCCCCAGGTGTTCGACCAGGTCCGGGCCTTCCGTGTGAGCAACACGACCACCCCGGTGGTCTTGATGGGCTATGCCAACCCGATCGAACGCTATGACCAGCGCCACGGCGAAGGGGCCTTCGTGCAGGCTGCGCGTGAGGCTGGTGTCGATGGCGTGCTGGTGGTCGACTACCCGCCCGAGGAATGCGAGGCTTTTGCCGCCACGCTGAAATCCCAGGGCCTGGACCCGATCTTCCTGCTGGCCCCGACCTCCACCGCCGAGCGCATGCAGCAGGTCGGGCGGGTCGCCAGCGGCTACGTGTACTATGTGTCCCTGAAAGGCGTGACCGGTGCCGGGCACCTGGACACGGCGGCGGTGGCGCAGATGCTGCCCCGTATCCGCGAGCATGTCTCGGTGCCGGTGGGCGTGGGGTTTGGCATCCGCGATGCCGACACTGCCCGGGCCGTGGCGGCCGTCTCCGATGCGGTGGTGATCGGCTCGCGCCTCGTGCAGTTGCTGGAAGAACAGCCGCGCGACCGCGTGGTGGCGGCCGGGCGCGAGTTCATCGCGCAGATCCGTGCCGCCCTTGACAGCCTGGAAGGAGTTCATCGATGAGTTGGCTTGAAAAACTGCTGCCCCCGAAAATCCAGCAGACCGACCCGGCCGAGCGCCGTTCGGTGCCGGAAGGGCTGTGGATCAAGTGCCCGTCGTGCGAAACGGTGCTGTACAAGACCGACCTGGAGCACAACCACTACGTCTGCCCCAAGTGCGCGCACCATCACCGCATCAACGCGCGCGCACGGCTGGACAAATTCCTCGACGCCGAGGGCCGCTACGAGATCGGCCAGGAGGTCATCCCGGTCGATGCACTGAAGTTCCGCGACAGCAAGAAATACCCCGACCGCCTGAAGGATGCGCTGGAGACCACAGGCGAGACCGACGCGCTCGTCGTGATGGGCGGTGCCGTGCTGAGCATGCCCGTGGTGGCCGCCTGTTTCGAATTCGACTTCATGGGCGGCTCCATGGGCTCGGTGGTGGGTGAGCGCTTCGTGCGTGGCGTCGAGACCGCGCTGGAACAAAAGACACCGTTCATCTGCTTCACCGCCACCGGAGGGGCACGCATGCAGGAAGGCCTGCTCAGCCTGATGCAGATGGCCAAGACCAACGCGGCGCTCACCCGCCTGGCCAAGGCCAAGCTGCCCTACATCAGTGTGCTGACCGACCCGACCATGGGCGGCGTGTCGGCCAGCTTCGCCTTCGTGGGCGACGTGGTGATTGCCGAGCCCAAGGCTCTGATCGGCTTTGCCGGCCCGCGGGTCATCGAGAACACCGTGCGCGAGAAGCTGCCCGAGGGCTTCCAGCGCTCAGAGTTCCTGATGCAGAAGGGGGCGCTGGACATGATCGTCGACCGGCGCGAGCTGCGGCCCACGGTGGCCCGCCTGCTGGCCATGCTGCAGCGCCAGCCGGCCGACGCGGTGGCCTGATCGTTTCCATCCGCGCTTGCGGGGCCGGCTTCGCGCCGGCCCTTGGCGGTGCCCCCCCGCATTGACACCGAGGCCGTCCCGGCGACCGCCGGCGGCTTACCATCGCTCCATGAGTTCTCCCAAAACCCTGGCCGACTGGCTGGCGCACTGCGAGCGCCTGCACCCCAGCACGATCGATCTCACGCTCGAGCGGGTCCAGGCCGTGGCTGCCCGACTGGACCTGCACTTCGACTGCCCGGTGGTGACGGTCGCCGGCACCAATGGCAAGGGCTCCACCTGCGCGATGCTGGAGGCCATCGCGCTGCAAGCGGGCTACCGCACTGGCGTCTACACCTCGCCCCATCTCGTGCATTTCGAGGAGCGCTGCCGCATCCGCGGCGAGGTGGTGGCCGCCGAGGCCCTGCTGCCGCATTTCGAGGCGGTGGAAGCCGCCCGCGAAGGGCAGGGCTTGACCTACTTTGAGTTCACCACCCTGGCGATCCTGCGGCTGCTGTCACAGTCGGGGCTGGACCTGGTGGTGCTCGAAGTGGGCCTGGGCGGGCGCCTGGACGCGGTCAACGTGATCGATGCCGACTGTGCCGTCATCACCAGCATCGACCTGGACCACATGGACTACCTGGGGCCCGACCGCGAGAGTATCGGGCGCGAGAAGGCGGGCATCATGCGCGCCGGGCGCCCGGTGGTCGTCAGCGACCCGATGCCGCCGCACAGCGTGATCGAGCGGGCCCAGGCGCTGGGCGCCGACCTGCACCTGTTCGGGCGGGACTTCCGCTACAGCGGCGACCGCCAGCAATGGAACTGGTCGGGCCGGCACCGTCGCTACAACGCGATGGCCTACCCGGCGCTGCGAGGCGCCAACCAGTTGCTCAACGCCTCCGGGGTGCTGGCGGCCTTCGAGACGCTGCACGAGCGCCTGCCCATCAATGCCCAGGCCGTGCGCAATGGCCTGGCGATGGTGGAGCTGCCCGGGCGCTTCCAGATCATGCCCGGCCAGCCCACGCTGGTGCTGGATGTGGCCCACAACCCGCACGCGGTGGCCACGCTGGCCGAGAACCTCGACCAGATGGGCTTCTTCCCACGCACGCACGCCGTGTTCGGTGCTATGGCCGACAAAGACGTGAACGCCATTTTGCGGCGCATGCACGTGCTGGTCGATGCCTGGTACTTCACCGACCTGCCCACGGGCCGGGCCCTTCCGGGCGCCGACCTGCTGCGCCGCTGGCACACCCTGCCGGCGCGCACGCCGGTGCAGGCCGTCGCGTCGGTGCATGCCACGCCGCTTCAGGCCTTGCAGTGCGCGCTGTCCGCGGCGGACCCGGCTGATAGAATCGTGGTCTTCGGGTCCTTCTTCACCGTCGGGGGCGTGTTGCAGGGCGGCCTGCCCCGCCTGTCGGCCCGGCACCTGGGCTGAGGCGGCCTGGACGGCCGGCGGGCCGGCTGCAAGGCCGGCGTTCCCACATTCCGAGACGCATGGGTCTGCTCTCCTTCTTCAAGCGTGTCGCAGCCTCGGGCGAGGCCCCTGCGGCGTCGTCCCGCCCGGACGACACGGTCGAACAAGCCCGGACCCGGGCCCGGCATCGCCTCATCGGGGCCGTGGTGCTGGTGGGGGTGGCCGTGATCGGCTTCCCGATGCTGTTCGAGACCGAGCCGCGCCCGGTTCCCACCGACTTGCCGATCGAGATTCCGGCCAAGGAGACCCCCAGGGTCCGCGCGCCGGCACCCTTGCCTGCGCCGGCTGCCTCCGCGGCGCGGGCCCCGGAACCAGCGGTGATCGAAGAGCGCGCGGCCGATGCCGGCCGCGAGGTGCCGGCTCCCGAGCCTTCCGTCGCGGCTGCCCCGGCGTCAGCCCCGCCCGCGGCGCCGCGCACGGCCCCCGCGCCGAGCCCGGCACCGGCCCGCGACAAGGCCGAGGCCGAGGCCGCCAGGGACCGGGCCCCGCTCTAAGGCCATCCCTCCACACAGGCCAAAG
>NZ_JBKBVU010000143.1:0-7716 GCF_046289365.1 Caldimonas sp.
GCCGGCGACAGTGTCCACCTCCAGATCGAAGCCCAGCGACGGCGATTGTGGTAGCACGGCGCGGCGCCGTGCCAGCGCCTGCACGTCCCACAGACCCAAGGGACGATCGTCCAGCGTCAGCGTGCCGGCCCGGGCAGGCAGCTCGCCGGCCAGCGCAGCCAGCAGCGAGGACTTGCCGGCACCGTTGGCCCCGAGCACGCCCAGCACCTCCCCGCCGTGCAGGTCCAGGTCCACCCCGCGCAGGACTACACGATCCTGACGCTGCAAGTGCAGGTTGCACGCCCGCAGCGTCACGACCGGCCTCGCGTCAGCAGCCACAGTAGGAAAGGGCCGCCCACCAGGCTCGTGACGATGCCGATCGGCAGTTCGGCCGGGATGACCGCCACGCGCGCCACGGTATCGGCCAGCAGCAAGGCCATGGCACCGAAGACACAACACAGCGGCAGCAGCCAGCGATGGTCGGCGCCCACGGCCAGGCGCACCAGGTGGGGCACCACCAGCCCAACGAAGGCGATGGTGCCGGTCACGGCCACCAGCGGCCCCACGAGCAGGGCCGAGCACAGCACGATGCGGCGCCTCAGCCGCTCGGGTGCGTGGCCTAGGTGGCGCGCCTCGCGCTCGCCCAGCAGCAAGGCGTTCATCGCCCGCCAGTCGCGCATCAGCCAGGCCGACAAACCCACCACCCAGGGCACGAGCCAGGCCAGCAGCGTCCAGTGGGCACCGGCCAGGCTGCCCAGGTTCCAGAAGGTGAGGTTGCGCAACTGCACGTCGCTGGCCTGGAAGGTGAACAGGCCGATCAGACTGGCGCAGATCGCATTGATGGCCACCCCGGCCAGCAGCAGATGGGCCACCCCTTCGTGCCGCCCCCCCAGACGGTAGGCCGCCAGGGTGGCCAGCAAACTGCCAAGGAAGGCCGGTAGCGCGACCGCCGGCAGGGTCTGCGCCCCGAGCACGATGGCCACCACCGCACCGGCCGCACCGCCCAGCGAGATGCCCACCAGGCCGGGCTCGGCCAGCGGGTTGCGGAACAAAGCCTGCATCGCCGCCCCGCAGACGGCCAGCGCGGCCCCGGCGAGCAGGCCCAGCACGATGCGCGGCAGACGCACCTCGATCACCACCTGACGCCACAGGGCCTCGTCCGCATCGACCGGAGCAGACCACAGCGCCGGCCCGAGCCGCGCGAGCGGCACACTCACCGCCCCGAGGGCAGCCGACAGCAGTGCCACAGCGCCCACCAGCAGCAAGCCCATGGCCAGCCATCGCGCCGGCGCCGGCCGGTAAGACCGGGGCTGTACCCGCGTGTCGGCCACCGGGCTCATCGCCCCTCCATACCGGCACGCAGCCGCTGCAGCGCCTGTGGCAACCGCGGCCCGAAGCCCAGCAGCAAAAGGTCGTCCATCACGACGATGCGGCGCTGCCTCGCCGCCGGGGTGCCGGCGATGCCCGGCTGAGCGGCAAAGCGTTCCAGGTTACCCGCGGCAGCCACCGAGGACTCGGTGGTGACGATGATCTCGGGCTGCAAGGCCGCGACGATCTCGGCCGACACCGGCTTGAAGCTGGTATGCGCATGGAACACGTTGGTGGCGCCGGCCAGGGTCAGCAGGGCGTCGGCCGCCGTGTCGCGCCCGGCCGCCTGCAGGCGCCCGGTGTGGCTGCTCAGCAGCAGCACGCGCGGCCTTACCGGCAGCGGCGCCAGCGCACGCACCTGCCGGCCGATATCGGCTGCCAGCGCGCGCCCCCGTTCCTCCTGCCCCAGCGCCTGGGCCACCCCCTGGATACGCGCCTCGAGCGCCTCCAGCGTCGGCCCCACCGGCAGCACCACCAGCCTCAGGCCCAGGCGGCGCAGCTGTTCCAGTGCGGCCGGCGGCCCAGCGTGCTCGGAGGCCAGCACCAGGTCGGGCCTCAGGCTCGCCACCCCCTCCACCGAGAAGTTGCGGTAATAGCCCACCTGGGGCAAGGCCCGCATCGACGGCGGGTACTGGCTGGACTGGTCCACGCCCACCAGCAGCGCATCCGCCCCCAAGGCATGGACGATCTCGGTGACCACGCCGCCCAGGCTCACCACCCGGGCCGGCCGGACAGCCACCGCTGGGCCCCCGGCCATCATCAGCACGAGCAGCCACCGGCGGCGCCAAGATGCGGGACGGTGCATCTCAGGCCGCCAGCGGTTGGGTGCACAGATCGGCGAGCAGCCGGCGCCAGGCCGGCTGCTCCGGCTGGCCCGGCTTGCGGGCGCCGAAGAACTGCACGATCAGCCCACCGTCAGCGGCGTAGGCCTCCAGCGAGGTGACCCAGCCGTCGCTGGTGGGCTTGTTCACCACCCAGCACGAGGCGATCGCCGTGGTGTCCAGGTGCAGGTTGAAGCGCTCGTCGAGGACGTTGAACCAGGGACCGGTGCGCAACAGCCGGTGCACCACACCAGTGTGGATCTGCACGATGCCGCGGTTGCTGACGAAGCACATGATGGGCAACGCCCCAGCCGCCACCGCATGCAACATGCGCTCGACGGCCTCGGGCTCCACCGGCTGCGCCAGATCGGCGCCGGCGGCGCGCAAGGCCCCCAGACGCGAGACCTTGAACCGACGCAGCATCGGGAAGAACTCGTGCGTGTCCTGCAATCCCAGCCAATGGGCCCGCAGGGCGGCCGCGTCCTCGGGGGCATCGGCCTCCTCGGCCTGCACCACCGGCTCGGGCTGCACCGGACGTTTATCCTCCAGAGCATGCCGGGCGACCAGGGCGTCCCAGGCCTGCATGTCGGTCGCCTCGGTGCGATAGACCTTGTGCACCGCCACGCCGGCGGCATCGAAGAACTGCAAACTGTGGCGCTCGTTCTCGATCACCGCATAGGCATGCACCCAGTGCTCGAAGAAGAGCCGCAGGTCGATGTCCGGGCCCAGCACCAGGCCCACGGCGCCATCGACGCGGACATCCTCATAGCAACCATGGCGCTCGTGCACACACCAGTCGTTGCGGCTGAGCGCCATCACAGGGCCCAGTGCGGGCAGCGCGCGGACGATGTCCCGGGGTGGGGCGTCCAGCTCGTAGGAGGTGACGCCGCAGTCGGCGGCCACCAGCTCGGCCTCGCTGGCCTGGAGCCGCGCAGCGCGCTCGCGCATGCGCAGGCGCGGCTGTTCGGCCACCAGCCGGTCGTGACGGGCGCGCAGGTCGATCATGCGGATCTGGGCATTCATCGGACGACTCCCGGCTCGATCTCAACGCGCGGGCTGGACTTCGAAATCGAAGGTCCAGGTCTGAGCGCTGCTGGCGTTGTTCGGGTCCGCATACGCGATCGAGCGCAAGCGCATGCGAGCGAAAGTGTTGCCCTCACCGCCGCGCAGCAGGCTGCCTCGTTCAGGCTGGGCCTGTAGCAGATGTGCCACCGCGGGCAAGCCGGCCGCCTGCGCCGAAGCGGCCGTGGGGTGGTAGACGTACCAGCCGTAATCCAAGGCATTGGGATAGCTGCCGCGGGAGGCCGGGTTCAAGGCCGAGGCCAGGGCGTCGCGCACCCAGGCGCTGGCGCTGGCCGGCGCACTCAGGTCGCTGGCTTGCAAATCCGGCAGGGTGTCGTCCGCCAAGGTGGCAGACTGGAACTTCGCAGCGACGGGCGCCCCATTGGCATCGTAAAAGCCCGCCGGCGTGCGCCCCACGAAACCAGCGACCGTGCCGCTGCCGGAGCTGCCGCCGTTGAGCTTGACGTTGTAGCGGTTGAACGCGATGTGCCACGTGCCGGCTTCGCTGCTGACCGCGCCTTGGACGAGGTCGAAATACACCCAGCCTGCGCGGGCATCGACCGTGGCCTCTCGCACCGTGGTCGGCGCACGCCGGTCCACCCAGCGAAACGACGGGTAGCCCGAGGTGGTGCCGCCGGTGCCGCCGTAGTAGCCGGTGATCTGCAACGCAAAGACGGGCGAGGTCTCTGTGCCCACGGCATCGGCCGAAGCAGCGTTCGTCGTGATCAGGAAGACACGGAAGTTGGGGTAGAGGCGATGGTCGTTGGCCCCGCCCACGCCATACTCGAAAGCAGCCGACTGGATGCTGTTGCTGCCCGAGAACACCCCGCTGGCCCCATCGGCGCGAAACACCGTGGCCGGCAGCGTGGTGGCGTCGGTGTAGGTCTGCAGGGCCGACCAGGTGTGATCGAAGGGGCCGCCGAAAGCCCCGCCGGCGCCGGTGCCGCTGGTGCCGCTGTTGGTCCACAAGCTGACGCTGCCGCGCGAGCCCACCGTCAGCTTGAGATCCCAGGCCGTGCCGCTGCAGCCGCTCACTTCGGCGCGCGCATTGAAGTCGTAGCACACCGAGCTGCCGGCGGCCGGCAGCGCGACAGTCCACGTGGCCTGCTGTGTGAACGCCGAAACCGGGGTCGGCGAGGTGTCGGAATCAGCGGAATCCTCGCCACCGCCCCCGCCGCAGGCGGCGAGCCATACGGTGGCGCAGAGGATCGGCAACAGACGGACGACGGCATTTGACATGGAGGGTTCTCCTTGTGCGATTCAGGATTGGGGACCGAGGCTCAGGCGCAGGCCCAAGTAAATGAAGCGGCCCGACGCCGGACTGAAGTCCTGGGCCTGCATGAAGTCACGCTGGGTGTCGAACACGTTGTCCACGCCGGCAAATAGCGTCCAGCCGGCTCGCCACACGTGGTTCAAGCGCAGGTCCACGGTGGTCCAGGCCGGCGAGCGCGCACCGCTGGCGCTATCGGCCAGCTCGTCGCTTTGATGACGCACACGCACAGACCATTCGTTCCGCTCGCTGACGGCCCAGTCCGCTCCCAGACGCGCGATGTGACGGGGCCGGCGCGTGAGCTCGCTGCCACTGTCGAGGTCACGGGTGTCGGTGTAGGTGTAGGCGCCCTGCAAGCGCAGCGAGGGCCAGGCCTGCCATTGCACGCCGGTCTCCAGCCCCTGGGTGCGGGCTCGCGCCACATTTCGGTAGGTGTAGTGCGCCACACCATCGATCACGACGGCGCGTGCCAGATCGGTTTGAATGAGATCGCGCACCCGGTTGTGAAAGAGGTTCGCCTCCAACGACAGCCCGGTGCCGATCTGCACGCTGGCGCCGAGCTGGGCGCTGGTGGAGGACTCCGGGCGCAGGTCGGGGTTGCCGATCACCCGGTAGCCCAGGGCGCTGTGGTCGAACAAGTAGTAGCGCTCCTTCAAATTGGGCACGCGGTAGCCCTGACCCAGGCTGGCGCGCAGGCTGCCGCGCCAATCGGCCTGCCCGCCGATGCGGCGGCGCACGCTCAGCTTGGGTGCCGTGTGTCCGCCAAAATCGGAGTCGTCTTGCCAACGCACCCCCAGCAGCAACTCCCAGCGCTCGTCCAACGCGATGTCGTTCTGCACGAACAATTCGTGACTGCGCCTGGCCACGCGGCCGTCGAGCACCACCTCCGATTGGCCGTTGTTCGTTTGGGACAAGCCTTCCCGGTGCACGTCGATGCCGAACTGCCAGAGCTGGCGGCCCAGCGGCGGTGCGTCGAGTTGAGCA
The DNA here is from genome assembly GCF_046289365.1 of Caldimonas sp. NCBI lineage: Bacteria > Pseudomonadati > Pseudomonadota > Betaproteobacteria > Burkholderiales > Sphaerotilaceae > Caldimonas > Caldimonas sp. The sequence goes on from NZ_JBKBVU010000143.1 coordinate 5,485, forward strand.
CTGAGATGGCTCAAGTCCAGCTCGGCCCGACGTCGCCCGGTCTGCTCGGCGTTGGAGTATGAGAAGGTGTCAGCCTGATAGCGCTCGTGCACCCCGCGAAGGTCCAGACTCCAGCCTGCGTCCCAGCGCCAGCGGGTCCCTGCGGCCAGGCGATCGCGGTGCGCGTCTTCGGTTTTGCGCTGGGGCACGAGGCGCGGGGGCACGTAGTAGTCGTAACGTTTTTCCGCGTCTTCCCGGTATTGGCTGGCATCCAACCAAACCTCGCCCTGACGCACTGGATGCCAGGCCAGACGTACCCCCGCCTGGGCGCGCTGCACGGCGTCGCCTTGCCGGGCCCAGGCCGCCGGATCCAGCGCAAAACCTTGGTCGTCCAACACGTCGCCGACGATGCGCAGCCGCCAGCGCTGGCTGCCACCTTGCACGCCCAGCTGCACATGCGACTGCGCCAGATCGAAGCGGCGCCCCGAGGGGTTTTGCGCGCCCCGGCTGCCGCCTTCGAGCAGCACGAATCCCCCACGCCCAGGCGCGATGCCACGGGTGATCACATTGACCACGCCCCCCATGGCCGAGCTGCCATACTGCGCCGATGCCGCACCTTTGACCACCTCGATGCGCTGCACATCGGTCAGCAGGTACTGGCTGAGATCCACCGTGGAGCCGGTGCTGGCCGTCAGAGGCAGACCGTCAATGAGCACCAGTACCTGGTCGCTGCCCAGGCCCTGCATCGACAGCTCATAGCCCGACTTGCCGTGGATCTCCCGCAGTTGCACGCCGGGAAGGTTTTCCAGTGCCTCCTTCAGGGTGCGCGCATGCGTGCGGCGCAGCTCCTCAGGCCCCACCACCTCGGTGCGCACCGGGGTGTCTTCGACAGATCTTTCGGTGCGTGTGCCCGTCACGACGATGGTGTCCAGGGCCGCGGCCAGGGGCTGGGCCTTCGGCCCGGCCGGCACCAGGGCCAAACCCAGGCACAGGGCCAGCGCCGGCATCGGCCCCGGGGAGCCGTGATGCAAAGGAGACAGACAGGACACAGGAAGAGGCATCGACGGAACGAACACAAATTTTAATGCTAATCGTTCTCATTCGCTACCTCAATCAATATCTGGCGGCCAACAGGGCTTCGCACCCCATGCACCGCCCCGACCGAGCAGTCGAGGCCCTCGCCGAAAAAGTGGCCGGGCCATCCTGAGGAGCCGGGGCCTGCGGGGACCCGCGAGGCCGGGCGGGCAGCGCCTCGCGGCCGGTCAGGGCGCTCAGAGGCAGTCCACCGACTGCACCGCCAGCAGCACCACGGCACGGCTGCCGTCGCGCTCGCGCTGGCGCAGCCACCACACCGCCCCCTTCTTGATCGACCAGGGCTGCTCCACACCGGCCAGCAACTGCGCGGCCACCAGGCCCAGCACCGGTTGGTGGCCGACGACGAGCACCGGCTCAGGGGAGTCAGGCCAGCGCGCCGCACGCAGCACGGCCTGCACCTCGGCCCCCGGCGCCAGCGCGGCCACCGTGCGGAAAGGCCGGCCGAGGGCCTGGGCCGTCTGCTGGGTGCGCACCGCGGGGCTCACGAGGATGCGGGTGGACTGGGCCAGACGCTGATTGAGCCACTCGGCCATGCGCGCCGCCTGGCGCTCGCCCTTGGGCGTGAGGGGCCTCGCCAGGTCGTCTTGATCGGCGCGTGCCAGGGCGGCCTCCGCATGGCGCCACAGGATCAGATCCATCGCGCGCCCCGCCCTTTCAGCTTGCAGACGCGTACCGCAGCATCAGCGCCTGCTGGGCACTGGGCCCGTCGATGCCGACGCGCTCGTAGTGGCCGTCGGGGTGTTGGGTCCACGCGTCGCGGGCGTCGAGCAGGTAGGGCGTCAGGCACTCGTCGATCAGCCGCTGGCGTAGCGCGGCGTCGCGCACCGGCCAGGCCACTTCGATGCGCCGGAACATGTTGCGGCTCATCCAGTCGGCGCTGGACAGGTACAGAACCTCCTGATCGTCCGAGGCCCCCCAACGGAAATACAACAGCCGGCTGTGCTCCAGGAAACGGCCCACCACCGAGCGCACACGGATGCGTTCGGTATGCCCCGGCACCCCAGCCGGCAGGATGCAGGCTCCGCGCACGATCAGGTCGATGCTGGCGCCGGCCTGCGCGGCCTGCACCAGGGCTTCGATCAGCGGCACTTCGGTCAGCGCGTTGATCTTGGCCACGATGCGCGCCGGCGCGCCGGCGCGTGCGGCGTCGGCCACCTG
>NZ_JBKBVU010000144.1:0-7702 GCF_046289365.1 Caldimonas sp.
GGCCGACCGCGTCGCGGTGATGTATGCCGGGCGCATCGTGGAGGAGGGCAGCACCCGCGAGCTGATCCGCACGCCACGCCACCCCTACACCCTGGCCCTGCTGAAGAGCCGCGCCCACGGTGCGCTGGCCCGCGGCTCGCGGCTGGAAACCATTGCCGGCTCGCCGCCCGACCTCTCGGCCTTGCCCCCGGGCTGCGCCTTCGCCGAACGCTGCGGCCTGGCCACCGAGGCCTGCCGCCAGACCCAGCCCGAGGCCGTGGAACTGGCCCCTGGCCACCGCGTGCGCTGCCTGCGCACGGCCGACACGGCCGTGGCCTCCCCCGTCCTGATGAGTGCCTGACCCCATGCCCCTGCACGACCCTGCCCACGCCTTTGTGCCCTATCCCGACGTGCCCGTGCCCCATGCGGGCCACGGCCCGCTGTGCGGCCTGAGCTTTGGCGTGAAGGACCTCTTCGACGTGGCGGGCTACCCGACCGGCGGCGGCAACCCGCTGATGCTGGCGATGTCGGGCGTGAAGATCCGCACCGCGCCCACCGTGCAGCGCCTGCTCGACGCGGGCGCGCGCTTCGTGGGCAAGACGGTCACCGATGAGCTGGCCTTTTCGATGAACGGCAACAACGCCCACTTCGGCGCACCGATCAATGGCGCCGCACCCGATAGCATCTCGGGCGGCTCCTCCTCGGGATCGGCCTCGGCCGTGTCGTCGCGGCTGTGCGACTTCGCACTGGGCACCGACACCGGCGGCTCGGTGCGGGCACCGGCCAGCCATTGCGGGCTCTATGGCATTCGCCCCACCCATGGGCGCATCAGCCTGGAGGGGGCGCTCGACCTCTCGCCCAGCCTGGACACCTGCGGCTTCTTCGCGCGCGATGCAGCCACGTTCGAACGCGTGGCGGAGGTGCTGATGGCGCCCGATGCCACGCCGCTGCCCGAGGCCGTGCGCCTGCTGCGCCCCGAGGACGTGTGGGCGCTGCTCGACGCCGAGGTGAACGAGACCCTGTCGACGGCCGTGCAGCGCGTGGAGTCGGTGCTGGGTCCAGCCCGACCGGTGCATGCGGCCCTCGATGGCTTCGATGCCATGTACTGGCATTTCCGCCATGTGCAGGGCCACGAGGCCTGGGGTACCCACGGTGCCTTCATCACGCGCTTCGCGCCGCCTCTGGGCCCGGGCGTGGCCGAACGTTTCGCCTGGTCGAGCCAGGTCAGTGATGCGCAGGCCAGCGCCGGTCAGGCCTTCCGTGAGCGCTTCCGTCGCCACCTGGGCGAACTGCTGGGCACCGATGGTGTGCTGGTGATGCCCACGATGCCCGACATCGCGCCGCTGCGCAGTGACAGCGAAGCCTCGCTGGAAGACTACCGCAACCGCTCGATTCGCCTGCTGTGTCTGGCGGGGCTGTCAGGCTTTCCGCAGCTGTCGATGCCGCTCGCGCAGCGCCACGGCGCGCCGCTGGGGCTATCGCTGCTCGGGCCGGCAGGCAGCGATCGGAGCCTCGTGCGGCTGGCGCGGCGCATCGCCGCGGCCTGATCAAGGCAGCGCCAGGCGCACCGGGGTCGTCAGATGCGCGATCTCGCAGTCCTCCCGCGGCCCGGCCCGCTCGATCACCACGAAGTCGCCGTCGTCCAGCGCGATCAGTGCGTGGTGCCACACACCGGGGTGCAGGGTGTAGCCGCGCCGCCCGTCCACCAGGAAGGCCGCCAGCGTGGCCGGGTCGGGCCGGGGGTCGCCCAAGGCCACCAGCACCAGGCAGCGCGTACCGGCCAGGGGGATGAAGCTCTGGCTGCCCAGGCGGTGGCGCTCCAGCGTGTGCCACGGCCCCCCGGGCGGCTGGGCGCGGGCACGAAAAACGGCAAGGCAAGGCTGTCCGCCCTGCGCATCGAGCTGCAGCACGCCGGCTGTCTCGATGCGTTCGCTGGTGCCGGCGTTGATCGACCGGCTGCGTCGGCCATCGCCTTCGATGAGCCAGCCGAAGCGGGCGAAGGCAGCGGCCTGGAGTGGCTCCACCGGCAGCACAGAGGCCGTCATGGGGCCTCCACGCCGGCACGCGCCAGCATCGCGTGCAGCAGCACGTCGGCGCCCAGGGCCAGGTGTTCGGGCCGGGCGTCCTCGATCTCGTTGTGCGAGATGCCGTCGCGGCAGGGCACGAAGATCATCGCGGTGGGCGCCGTGCGCGCCACGTACACGGCGTCATGACCGGCACCGCTCACGACATCCAGCGGGGCCTCGCCCAGGCGGCGGGCGCCGGCGCGCACCAGCTCCACCAGTTCGGGGTCGAAGGGCTGGGGCGGGAAGTACACCACCGGCTCCAGCGTGATCGTCACCCCCGGTTGCTGCAGCTCGGCCACCGCGGCGCGCAGGGCGGCATCCATGCGGTCCAGGCCGGCGTCGTTGGTGTGGCGGAAGTCCACCGTCATGCGCACCCGGCCGGGGATGACGTTGCGCGAATTGGGGAAGACGTCCACCTGGCCCACGGTGCCGCGGCCATGGGGCTGCTCGGCCATGGCAATGGCATTCACCCGTTCGATCAGGGCCGCGGCCGGGCGCAGGGCATCGCGGCGCAGCGGCATGGGTGTGGGGCCCGCGTGCGCCTCCATGCCCTCGATCGTCACGTCGTACCAACGCTGGCCCAGCGCGGCCGTGACGGCACCGATCACGATGCCGGCGTCTTCCAGCACCGGGCCCTGCTCGATGTGGGCCTCGAAGTAGGCGCCGAAGCGCGGGGCGCCGTCGGCCACGCTGGCAGGGGCCGGGCCGGCTTGCCCGATGGCCTGCAGGGCCTCGCGCACGCTGATGCCGGCGGTGTCGGTGGCGGCCAGGGCATGGTCCAGCGAAAAGGCGCCGGCGTACACGCCCGAGCCCATCATCACCGGCACGAAGCGCGAGCCTTCCTCGTTGGTCCACACGCACACCTCCAGTGGCGCGCGGGTGGAAAGGCCGGCGTCGCGCAGCGTGTGCAGCACCTCCAGCCCGGCCAGCACGCCGTAGTTGCCATCGAACTTTCCGCCGGTGGGCTGGGTGTCGATGTGGCTGCCGGTGGCCACCGCCGGCAGCGAGTCATCGGTGCCGGCGCGGCGCATGAAGAGGTTGCCGATGGCGTCCGTGCGCACCGTGCAGCCCAGTTCGCGGGCCCACTGCAGCACCTGTTCGCGGCCCTGGCGGTCGAGCTCGGTCAGCGCCAGCCGCGCCACGCCGCCCTTGGGCGTGGCGCCGATGCGCGCAAGGGTCATCAGGCGCTCCCACAGGCGTTGCGCGTTGATGCGCAGGGGGGGAAGGGAGGTGGTCATGGCGTCAGGACTCGGGGAGGTTCGATGACTCGACACGTGCAAGTCGTGTGCCTGACCCTCCCCGGCGAGTGCGAGAATTCCGGACCGTGAAAAAGCCTGCCGCTGCCCCGCCTGCCTCGACCGTGCGCCCCAGCACAGCCACTGACCGGGTCTATGACGGTATCTACCTCGCCGTGATCGAGCACCGGCTCGCGCCGGGCGAATGGCTGCGCGAGGAAGAGCTGGCCGCCACCTTCGGCGTGTCGCGCACGGTGGTGCGCCAGGCGCTGCAGCGCCTCGCCCAGGACCAGCTCATCGACCTGAAGCACAACCGGGGCGCGCGGGTGTCGCAGCCGGGGCTGGACGAAGCCCGCCATGTGTTCGAGGCGCGCAAGGTGGTGGAGTGCGAGATTGCCCGCCGCCTGGGCGGCCGCCTCGACGACGGGCAACTGGCCGAGCTGCACGCCCTGGCCGAGGCCGAACAGGCCGCCGATGCCCGCGGCGATCGGGCCGCCGCGGTGCGCCTGTCGGGCGAATTCCACCGGGCGCTCGCGCGCATGCATGGCAATCCGGTGTTCACGCGCCTGCTTGACAGCCTGCTGCCTACCACCTCGATGCTGATGGCCCAGTACAAGGTGGGTGGCGGCCAGGTCTGCGTGGCGCATCGCCATGTGGAGCTGATCGCCTCATTGCGCGAAGGCGCGGGTGCGGCCGCCGCCGAGATGCGCCGCCACCTGGTAGAGCTGGAACGCTCGCTCACCACGCCGCCCAAGGCGGCGCGCCCGCTGCGCGACGTGTTCGCCGGCTACCGTGAAGAGGCTTCGGACGGTGCTTCAGGGCCGTGAGGCGAGCATCACGCCGGTGACGGCCACCGCGCCACCCACGAGCATGCTGGTCAGCAGCGGCTCGCCCAGCAGCAGCACGCCAAAGCAGGCGCCAAACACCGGCACCAGGTTGTTGAAGACCACGGTGCGCGCCGGCCCCAGCCGCTGCACACCCTGCGAATACCACACGAAGGCCAGCGCCGTGCCCAGCAGGCCGAGGTAGAGCGCCGAGGCGATCACCTGGGGCGAGAACGCCGCCCGCTCGATGCGCGGCAGCTCGAACAGGGCCACCCCCATCAGCAGCGCCGTGCCCCATAGCGAGGCATAGGTGGTGGCGGCCAGGGCCGTCAGCCCCTTGAGGGCCACGCGGCCGATGAGGGTGTAGGCCGCCCAGGCGCACACGCCGCCGAACATCAGCATCTCGCCCAGGCCGACGGACCGGCCCAGCGCCGCCGTCAGGTCGCCGCGCGTGATCACCACCCACACGCCGGCCAGGGCCAGGGCCACGCCCAGCCAGCGCTTGAGGCTGAGCCGCTCGTGCAGCAGCCAGGCGGCCGCGCAGATCGTCACCACCGGGTTGAGCGCGATGATCAGCGAGGTGCGGCTGGCCGGCAGCAGCGACAGTGCGCCCAGGAAGAAGAGGTTGTAGGCAAAGATGCCGGTGGCGCCCAGGCCGAAGGTCACCATCATCTGCCGGCGGTCCAGCCGCGGCAGGCCGCCTTCCAGCCAGCGGGTCGCCAGCAGCAAGGCTGCGCAGGCCACGAGGTAGCGCAGCACCGACCCGAAGGCCGGCGGCAGGGCCAGCGCGATCACCCGCCCGGCGATGAAGGTGCCGCCCCAGATGGCCGGCACGGCCACCAGGCGGGCGTAGAGAGACCAGGAGACGGAGGGAAGGGCCGCAGGGGGCGAAGGCGGGGCCATTCAGCGCCTGAACTTGCCTTCAGGCCCGATGATGGACAAGTCGGCGTAGTCCAGGCCGGTATGGTCGTTGGGCGAGTAGTTGATCTCCATCCCGCCAATGTCGTAATTGCGGATGCCGTTCAACGCATTGAGGATTTGCGCGCGCGTGGGGTTCGGGCCGGCGCGGCGCAGACCTTCGACGAGCACCTTGGCCGCGGCGAAGCCTTCCATCATGGCCGGTGAGATCTCCATGCCGCCTTTGGCACGTGCCAGGTCGACCGCCTCTTTCACGATGGGCGCGGCCAGCGAGCGCTCATAGGGAAAGACCTGGCTCACGATCACGCCGCGGGCGTGCTCGCCCAAAGACTTGATGAAACCGGTCGAGGCGTTGTTCGACAGCGTCACCACCTGGGCGCGTGAACCGGCCGCGCGCAGGGCCTTCACTGCGTCGACCACGGCCGATCCCGAGCCGATGATCATTACAGCCTGGGCCTCGGCCTTCACGATCTTGGGCACGATGGGCGCGAAGTCGGGTTTGGCACGGTCAAATTTTTCCAGCACCACCGGCTGCTTACCCACGGCGTCGAAACCCTTTTGGGCGCCGGCCATCGAGTCGGCACCGAAAGAGTCGTCCACCTGTATCACCGCGATGCGCTCCAGACCGATCAGGCTGAGGTGACGGATGGCGCGCTCGGCCTCGCGCTGGTAGGTGGCCCGGACGTTGAAGATGTAGGGGTTGACCGGCTGGTGCAGCACCATGGCGCCGGTGGATGGCGCGATCAGCGCGATCTTGTGCTCGTCCAACAAGGGCATGATGGCCTGGGTGTGGGGCGTGCCGCGCGTCAGGAACAGGGCGACCACCTTTCTGTCGACGATCAGCTCGCGTGCGTTCTCGGCGGCCAGCTTGGGGTCGAACTTGTCGTCCAGGGAGATCAGCTCGATCTTCTGGCCGTTCACCCCGCCGCGGGCGTTCACCGCGTCGATGTAGAGCTTGGCGCCGTCGGTGGTTTCCTTCACACCGGCGGCCACTGGCCCGGAGAAGCCGGCGGTCTGGCCGATCAGGATCTGGGCTTGAGCGCTGCAGGCCACAGCAGCGACAGCCCAAGCGGCAAGTCGAAGCCAACGAGTCATGTGCACAGTCTCCTCAGTTGTGTTTGTGGGGAAAGGAATAATCCGATGCGCAAGCCTCAGCGCCTGAACTTTCCGTCCGGCCCGATGATGGACAGGTCGGCGTAGTCCAGTCCCGAGCGGTTGTTCGGGCCGTAGGTGATCTCCAGACCGCCGATGTCGTAGCGGCGCAGGCCCTCCAGGGCTTGCACGAGGCGGGCCGGCGTGGGGTTCGGGCCGGCGCGGCGCAGACCCTCCACCAGCACCTTGGCGCCGGCAAAACCTTCCAGCATGGCCGGCGTCACTTCCGGCAGGCCCTTGGCACGGGCCAGGTCAGCCGCCTCCTTCACGATGGGCGCGGCCAGCGAGCGCTCATAGGGAAAGACCTGGGTCACGACCACGCCGCGGGCATGCTCGCCCAACAGCTTGATGAAGCCGGCCGAGGCATTGTTCGACAGGGTCACCACCTGGGCGCGCGAGCCGGCCTCGCGGATGGCCTTCGTGCCGGACGCCACCGTGCCGGCCGAGGCGATGAAGATCACCGCCTGCGGCTGGTTCTTGGCCACGACGGCCGCCAGCGCGGCCAGGTCGGGCTTGGCGCGGTCAAGCTTTTCCAGGAAGAGCGGCTTGAGCCCGGCCTGATCCAGGCCGCGCAGCGCACCCAGCACCGAGTCGGCGCCAAAACTGTCGTCCGTCTGGAAGATGCCGATGCGAGTCATCCCAATGGTTGTTAGAACCTGGATCGCCTTTTCTGCTTCGCGTTGATAAGGAGCCCGTACGTTGAAAATCAGCGAATGGGGCGGCTCGTGCAGCACCATCGCGCCGGTGCTTGGGGCGATCAGTGGCACCTTGAATTCCTCGATCAGCGGGATGAGCGCCTGCGAGTGCGGCGTGCCGCGGTTCATGAACAAGGCAATGACCTTGTCTTCGGTGATCAGCTTGCGGCTTACCTCCACGGTGACTTTGGGGTCGAACTTGTCGTCCACCGAGATCAGCTCGATCTTCTGACCGTTGACCCCGCCGCGGGCGTTCACCGCATCGAAGTACAGCCGGGCGCCGTCGGTGTTCTCTTTCACACCAGTGGCCACTGGCCCGGTGAAGCCCGAGGGCTGGCCGATGCGGATCTGGGACCAGGCGGGCCAGGCGCACAGGGCGGCAACGAGGGTGGCGCCGACCAGGCGAGCCTGCAAGAACTGCAACATCAATACACTCCGGCACTTCGCTGAGAAGGCGCGCAGTTTCACATGCCAGACCCCCCAGGTATTGTGGAAAACCACAGGCCTTTCGGACTTTTTACACATGGTTGCGGCCTGCGTGCGCCATGCGCGCGCTCCTCGCGCCGGCCCCTGTCAGCAGTCTTGTCAAGGCGGCTGCCTAGAATGCTTGGCCACTGCCGTTCGACCCCTCCCGAAAGACGTCCTTCATGACTTCCGGTGTCATTCGCATCCGCGGCGCCCGCCAGCACAACCTCAAGAACCTGGACCTGGACCTGCGCACCGGCGAGCTGACGGTGGTGACCGGCCCCTCGGGCTCGGGCAAGTCCAGCCTGGTCTTCGACACCCTCTACGCCGAAGGTCAGGGCCGCTACGTCGAGACCTTCAGCGCCTAC
>NZ_JBKBVU010000145.1:0-7686 GCF_046289365.1 Caldimonas sp.
CGTCAGCGTCGTTTTGCTGTGGTCCACGTGACCAATCGTCCCCACGTTCACGTGCGGCTTGGTCCGCTCAAACTTGCCTTTTGCCATGTCGGTCTCCAGGGAAAGAACAGGGCCCGTGTCGGTTTAAGGTCTCCGGCGCTGGCCTGCCACGGGCAGCAGGCCAACCCTGTCGTGCAGGGCGCCGAAGACCGTCTCGGGTTTACTTCGCGCGGGCGCTGATGATCGCGTCGGCCACGTTCTTCGGAGCCTCGGCGTAGTGCTTGAACTCCATCGTGTAGGTCGCGCGGCCCTGCGACATCGAGCGCAGCGTGGTCGAGTAGCCGAACATCTCGGACAGCGGCACCTCGGCCTTGATCACCTTGCCGCCGCCAGGCATGTCGTCCATGCCCTGCACCATGCCGCGGCGAGACGATAGATCGCCCATCACGTTGCCGGCATACTCCTCGGGCGTCTCCACCTCCACGGCCATCATCGGCTCGAGGATCACCGGGTTGGCCCTGCGGCAGGCCTCCTTGAAGCCGATCGAGGCGGCCATCTTGAAGGCGTTTTCGCTCGAGTCCACCTCGTGGTAGGAACCGAAGGTCAGGGTGACCTTGACGTCCACCACGGGGTAGCCGGCCAGCACACCGGTGGTGAGAGATTCTTCCACCCCCTTCTGCACCGCCGGGATGTACTCGCGCGGCACCACACCGCCCTTGATGGCATCGATGAACTCGAAACCCTTGCCCGGCTCGTTGGGCTCGACCGTGAAGACGACGTGGCCATACTGGCCCTTGCCACCCGACTGGCGCACGAACTTGCCTTCGACGTCGGAGACCGACTTGCGGATCGTTTCGCGGTAAGCCACCTGCGGCTTGCCAACGTTGGCCTCCACGCCGAACTCGCGCTTCATGCGGTCGACGATGATCTCCAGGTGCAGCTCGCCCATGCCCGCGATGATGGTCTGCCCGGACTCTTCGTCGGTCGAGACGCGGAAGGACGGATCCTCGGAGGCCAGGCGCTGCAACGCAATGCCCATCTTCTCCTGGTCGGCCTTGGACTTGGGCTCGACGGCCTGACGGATCACCGGCTCGGGGAAGACCATCTTCTCGAGCGTGATGATGGAATCGGGGTCGCACAGGGTCTCGCCCGTGGTCACTTCCTTCAGGCCCACGCAGGCGGCAATGTCACCGGCCAGGATCTCCTTGATCTCCTCGCGCTGGTTGGCATGCATCTGCAGGATCCGGCCGATGCGCTCCTTCTTGCCCTTGACGGGGTTGTAAACGGTGTCACCCGACTTGAGCACGCCCGAGTACACGCGCACGAAGGTGAGCTGGCCGACGTAGGGGTCCGTCATCAGCTTGAACGCGAGCGCGGCGAACTTCTCGTTGTCGTCGGCCTTGCGCGTGACTTCACGGTCGTTCTCGTCGGTGCCGGCCACCGGAGGAATGTCCACCGGGGAGGGCAGGAATTCGATCACCGCATCGAGCATGCGCTGCACGCCCTTGTTCTTGAAGGCGGTGCCGCACAGCATGGGCTGGATCTCGGTGGCGATGGTGCGCTGGCGCAGGCCCTGCTTGATCTCGGCCTCGGTCAGCTCGCCGGTCTCGAGGTACTTGTTCATCAGTTCCTCGCTGGCCTCGGCCGCCGCCTCGATCATGTTCTCGCGCCACTTCTGGCAGGTTTCCACCAGGTCGGCCGGGATGTCCTCGTAAGTGAACTTCATGCCCTGGGACGCCTCGTCCCAGATGATGGCTTTCATCTTGAACAGATCCACGACACCCTTGAAATTCTCCTCGGCGCCGATGGGCACGACGATGGGCACGGGATTGGCCTTCAGGCGCGTCTTCATCTGGTCATAGACCTTGAAGAAGTTCGCGCCGGTGCGGTCCATCTTGTTGACGAACGCGAGACGGGGCACCTTGTATTTGTTGGCCTGACGCCAGACGGTTTCCGACTGCGGCTGCACGCCGCCCACGGCGCAGTACACCATGCAGGCGCCATCGAGCACGCGCATGGAACGCTCCACTTCAATGGTGAAGTCCACGTGGCCCGGGGTGTCGATGATGTTGAAGCGGTGCTCGGGGAACGACAGATCCATACCACGCCAGAAGCACGTCGTGGCCGCGGAGGTGATGGTGATGCCCCGCTCCTGCTCCTGCTCCATCCAGTCCATGGTGGCGGCGCCATCGTGCACCTCGCCGATCTTGTGGTTCACACCCGTGTAATACAGGATGCGCTCGGTCGTGGTGGTCTTGCCGGCGTCGATGTGCGCTGAGATACCGATGTTCCGGTAGCGCTCGATCGGGGTCTTGCGGGACATGATGTCACTCCAAATACAAAGGCCGCCCCGCGTGTCTCGTGGACAGCCGGGGCAGCCGCTGGGCGGATTGGCGGTTTCTTAAAAACGGAAGTGCGAGAAGGCCTTGTTGGCTTCGGCCATGCGGTGGACCTCGTCGCGCTTCTTCATGGCGCCGCCACGGCCTTCGGCCGCCTCGAGCAGCTCGTTGGCCAGACGCTGGGCCATGGACTTTTCGCTGCGCTTGCGGGCCGATTCCTTCAGCCAGCGCATGGCCAGGGCCATCCGGCGCACGGGGCGAACTTCCACGGGAACCTGGTAGTTCGCACCGCCCACACGGCGGGACTTCACTTCGACCATGGGCTTGACGTTGTTCAGCGCGGTCAGGAACACCTCCAGCGGATCCTTGCCGGACTTCTTCTCGACCTGCTCGAGGGCGCCGTAGATGATGCGCTCGGCCACGGCCTTCTTGCCCGACTCCATGATGACGTTCATGAACTTGGACAGATCGACGTTGCCGAACTTCGGATCGGGCAGGATCTCGCGCTTGGGGACTTCGCGACGACGAGGCATGATGACTTCCTTTTCTGCTTCAGTTGGCGCAGGGCTCACCCCGCACCTCGGACACCCACTCCGGGCGCCCACTTACTCGGCAAACCGCAGCTTGCCGCAACACGTCCGGCCCGACCTGACGGCCCGGCCATGACAACTGACGGGAATCAGGCTTTCTTGGGACGCTTGGCGCCGTACTTCGAACGCGCCTGCTTGCGGTCCTTGACGCCCTGCAGGTCCAGCGAGCCGCGCACGATGTGATAGCGCACGCCCGGCAGATCCTTCACGCGGCCGCCACGCACGAGCACCACGCTGTGCTCCTGCAGGTTGTGGCCTTCGCCACCGATGTAGGAGATGACCTCGAAGCCGTTCGTCAGACGCACCTTGGCGACCTTGCGCAGCGCGGAGTTCGGCTTCTTCGGGGTGGTGGTGTACACACGGGTGCACACGCCGCGTCGCTGCGGGCAGTTTTCCATCGCAGGCGACTTGGACTTCGTGACCTCGGCCTTGCGGCCATGGCGCACGAGCTGGTTGATGGTGGGCATGGTAACTTGTTCCCGTTTGAAGTTACGTTTCGGACGGATTCCGACAGGAACGCCGAACCCCCTGAACAAGCATGGCCGGTCGTCGCCCCCTTGCTGCCGCCCCGCGCACCCACCCCGGAAAGCCTCCAGAGGCGAAGGGCTGCAGCGCAAAAGGGTTCCGCCAAAGCCGCCCAGCAAAGAGCGCAGCAGAATCTGCCGAAAAGCCCGCTATTGTAGGGGCAAGCGCGCAGACTGTGCAAGCCGGGGCGCGCCAGCCTTTGGGGTGAGCGGGTATGCTGCCGTCCCATGTCCGATCTGTGTGCGCTGCCGCCCCCAGTTTCGCCTTTGCGCATCGTGCTCGACACCAATGTGGTGCTCGACTGGCTGGTGTTCGACGACCCGCTCGCCCGTGGCTGGAGCCAGGCCATCGTGACCGGCATGGTGGAGTGGGTGGTCACTGACAGTATTTACGCGGAGTGGCAGCGCGTGCTCGAGTACGACGCGGTGCGTCGCCGCAGTCCGGGACCGTCCGCGCTGGAGGCCTGGCATCGACATGCCCGGCGCTGCCACGAACCGCCGCGCTGTGTGCTGCGATGCGCCGATCCGGACGACCAGGTCTTCATCGACCTGGCGGTGGCCGAGGGGGCGCGCTGGCTGCTCACCAAGGACCGCGCCTTGCTGGCCCTGGCCCGGCCGGCGGCCCGCTTGGCGGTGCAAGTGGGCCCGCCGGCGGCCTGGAGCATGGGCGCGGGGCTTCAGCCGGCCTGGGCCGCGAGCTGACGCAGCATCAGGCGTGCGCTGGCCAGGTTGGTGGCGCAGGGCACGTCGTGCACGTCGCAGGCGCGCACCAGGGCGTTGATGTCGGGTTCGTGGGGCTGGGGGGTCATCGGGTCGCGCAGGAAGATGACGGCATCGACCTCCTCGACCGCCAGCCGGGCGCCGATCTGCAAGTCGCCGCCCAGCGGACCGCTGAGCAGGCACTCCACCTTGAGGCCCACCTGGGCCTGCAGCCGCGAGCCGGTGGTGCCGGTGGCGATCAGGTGGCAGCGGCCCAGGAAGTCGCGGAACTCCTGGGCCAGGTGGATCATGTCGTTCTTTTTGCCGTCGTGGGCGATGAGGGCGAGGCAGGGCGGTCGCATGGCGGTCTCCTTGGGGCGATGATAGTCAGCCGGGGTGACGACGCGGGTACATGCAGCGGGCCCATGAAAAAAGGCGGCCGAAGCCGCCTGGGTAAGGGGAAGACCCCGGCAACGGGGTCACTCCTCGTGGGAACCGTCCTCGCTGGCCGCATCGACCTGCGCCAGTTGCAGGGCGGCCATTTCCTGGGCTTCCTGCATGGCGATGGCGCGGCGCTCCTGCTCGTCCATCTCTTCCTTGGCCTTGCGGGCCTGATGGAAGGCCAGGCCGGTGCCGGCCGGGATCAGGCGGCCGACGATGACGTTCTCCTTCAGGCCGCGCAGCTCGTCGCGCTTGCCCATGATGGCCGCCTCGGTGAGCACGCGGGTGGTTTCCTGGAAGGACGCCGCCGAGATGAACGAGTCGGTCGACAGCGAAGCCTTGGTAATGCCCAGCAGCACATCGCTGTACGTGGCAGGCATCTTGCCCTCGGCCAGCAGCCTGTCGTTGGTGTCGAGCAGTTCGGAGCGCTCGACCTGTTCACCGGCGATGTAGTGGCTGTCGCCCGGGTTGACGATTTGCACGCGCCGCAGCATCTGGCGAACGATCACCTCGATGTGCTTGTCGTTGATCTTCACACCCTGCAGGCGGTAGACGTCCTGCACTTCGTCGACGATGTAGCGGGCCAGCTCCTCGATGCCCAGCAGGCGCAGGATGTCCTGCGGGTCGGCCGCACCGTCGACGATGAGTTCGCCGCGGTTGACCACCTGGCCTTCGTGCACGAGGATGTTCTTCTCCTTCGGCACGAGTTCTTCCCAGACCTTGCCGTCCGGGTCGGTGATCTGCAGGCGCACCTTGCCCTTGGTCTCCTTGCCGAAGGACACCGTGCCGGTGACTTCGGCCAGCGTGCCCTTGTCCTTGGGCGAGCGGGCTTCGAAGAGCTCGGCCACGCGCGGCAGACCGCCGGTGATGTCGCGGGTCTTCTGACCCTCGACAGGGATGCGCGCCAGCACCTCGCCGGGGGCGAGTTCCTGGCCGTCGCGCACCTGGATCAGGGCGCCCACCGGGAAGCCGATGGTCACGGAGTGGTCGGTGCCGGGGATCTTGACCTCGTTGCCCGCTGCATCGACCAGCTTGACCTGCGGACGCACGACCTTGGTGGCGCCGCGGCGCTTCGGGTCGATCACGACGAGCGTGGACAGGCCCGTGACCTCGTCGACCTGCTTGGCCACGGTCACGCCTTCTTCGACGTTCTCGAACTTCGCACGACCGGCGAACTCAGTGATGATCGGGCGGGTCAGCGGATCCCAGTTGGCCAGCACGGTGCCGGCCTTGATGGTCTGATCGGCCTTCACGTGCAGGGTGGCACCGTAGGGCACCTTGTGGCGCTCGCGCTCGCGGCCATGCGGGTCGGAGATGACGATCTCGCCGGAGCGGGCGATCACGACCAGCTCACCCTTGCCGTTGGTCACATAGCGCATCGTCGCGTTGAAGCCGACGATGCCGTCGGACTTGGCCTCGACGCTGGAGGCCACAGCCGCCCGGGTGGCCGCACCGCCGATGTGGAAGGTCCGCATCGTGAGCTGCGTGCCGGGCTCGCCGATCGACTGCGCGGCGATCACGCCCACGGCCTCGCCGACGTTGACCAAGCCGCCACGGCCAAGATCGCGGCCATAGCACTTGGCGCACAGGCCGAAGCGCGTGTTGCAGGTCAGCGGAGTACGCACCTTGACCTCGTCGACGCCGGCCGCCTCGAGCACGTCCATCGCATCTTCGTCGAGCATCTCGCCGGCCTTGACCAGGACCTCCTGGGTCTCGGGATGCACCACGTCGTGGGCCGGAATGCGGCCCAGGATGCGGTCGCGCAGCGATTCGATCACCTCGCCACCCTCGACCAGGGCGCGCATCGCGATGCCGTTGGTGGTGCCGCAATCGTCTTCGGTCACGACCAGGTCCTGCGTCACGTCGACCAGGCGGCGCGTCAGGTAGCCGGAGTTCGCGGTCTTCAGCGCCGTGTCGGCCAGGCCCTTGCGGGCGCCGTGCGTGGAGTTGAAGTACTGCAGCACGTTCAGACCTTCACGGAAGTTGGCCGTGATGGGCGTTTCGATGATGGAGCCGTCGGGCTTGGCCATCAGGCCGCGCATGCCGGCCAGCTGGCGGATCTGCGCCGCCGAGCCGCGGGCGCCGGAGTCGGCCATCATGTAGATGGAGTTGAACGACTCCTGTTCCACGGTGTTGCCGTGGCGGTCGACGACCTTCTCCTTGGAAAGCTGGGCCATCATGACCTTGCCCACCTCGTCGCCGGTCTTGCCCCAGATGTCCACGACCTTGTTGTAGCGCTCGCCGGCGGTCACCAGGCCCGAGACGTACTGCTGCTCGATCTCCTTGACCTCCTTCTCGGCGCGCTCGATCAGGGCATGCTTTTCCTTGGGGACCAGCATGTCGTCGATGGCGATCGAGATGCCCGCGCGCGTGGCCAGGCGGAAGCCCGACTGCAGCAGCTTGTCGGCAAAGACCACCGTCTCCTTCAGGCCGCAGCGGCGGAAGGAGGCGTTGATCAGCTTGGAGATCTCCTTCTTCTTCAGAGCCTTGTTGATGTTGGCGAACGGCAGGCCCTTGGGCAGGATCTCCGACAGCAGCGCGCGGCCGACCGTCGTCTCGACCAGCTTGGTCTCGGGCACGAGCGCGCCGGTGGTGGCGTCCTTGACGTAATCGGTCAGGCGCACGCTGATGCGGGCGGTCAGTTCGACCACACCGTTGTCCAGCGCGCGCTGGACCTCGGCCACGTCGCTGAACACCATGCCTTCGCCCTTGCCGTTGATGCGCTCACGGGTGGCGTAGTACAGGCCCAGCACCACGTCCTGCGAGGGCACGATGGAGGGCTCGCCACTGGCAGGAAAGAGCACGTTGTTGGAGGCCAGCATCAGCACGCGGGCCTCCATCTGCGCCTCGATGGACAGCGGCACATGCACGGCCATCTGGTCGCCGTCGAAGTCGGCGTTGAAGGCAGCACACACCAGCGGGTGGAGCTGGATCGCCTTGCCCTCGATCAGCACCGGCTCGAAGGCCTGGATGCCCAGGCGGTGCAGCGTCGGCGCGCGGTTGAGCAGGACGGGGTGTTCCTTGATCACCTCTTCCAAGATGTCCCACACCACCGGCGTGCCGGCTTCGACTTCCTTCTTGGCGGCCTTGATCGTGGTGGCGATGCCCATCGCC
>NZ_JBKBVU010000003.1:0-52397 GCF_046289365.1 Caldimonas sp.
CGCCGGCTCGGGCGTGGCCCTGGGCCTGCCGGCCGTCTATGAAGCGCAAGGCTGGATCCGGCCCGATGCCCAGGCGGCTGCGCTGAGCGCCGTGGGCGGTGCGGCAGCGGTGCTGTCGGGCTCGTGTTCGCTGGCCACCAACGCGCAAGTGCAGCACTGGATCGAGTCGGGCCGGCCGGCCCTGCGCATCGATGCACGCGAGCTGGCGCAAGGCCGGCCCGTGGCTGTCGAGGCCTTGGCCTGGGCGCGCGAGCGGTTGCCCGGCGCGCCGGTGCTGGTCTATGCCACGGCTGGGCCTGACGAGGTGCAGGCCCTCCAGGCCGAACTCGGCGCCGAGCGGGCGGGGGCCCTGGTGGAACAGTGCCTGGCCACCATTGCGCAGGGCCTGGTCGAGGCCGGCGTGCGCCGCCTGGTGGTGGCTGGCGGCGAAACCTCCGGGGCCGTGGTCCAGGCTCTGGGCGTGCAGCGCTTGCGCATCGGCGCGCCCATCGACCCCGGCGTGCCCTGGACGCAGGCCGAGGAACGGCCGCTGCTGCTGGCGTTGAAGTCCGGCAACTTCGGCAGCGCCGACTTCTTCAACAAAGCCCTGGCGCAGGTGGCGTGATGGCCCGGCAAGACCCCCAACGCCTGGAGATCTGCCGCATCGGCCGCTCGCTCTTCGAGCGGGGCTACGTGCATGCCACGGCGGGCAACATCAGTGTGCGCCTGGACCAGGCCGACGGCGGCGGCTTCCTGATCACGCCCACCGATGCCTGCCTGGGCTTCCTCGACCCCGAGCAACTGGCCTGGGTCGATGCACAAGGCGAGCAGCGCAGCGGCGAACGCGCCAGCAAGACTCTGGCCTTGCATCGTCGCATCTATGCCGCGGCACCCGAGGCGCGCTGCATCGTCCACACCCATTCCACCCACCTCGTGGCGCTGACGCTGCAAGGCGTGTGGCACCCGGACGACATCGTGCCGCCCCTCACGCCCTACTACGTGATGAAGGTGGGTCATGTGCCCTTGATTGCCTACCACCGCCCTGGTGATCCGGTCGTGGCCGAGGCGCTGGCGCAGGTGATTGCAGCCGCCGCGCAGCGGGGCACGCCGTTGCGCGCCGTGATGCTCGACCGACTGGGCCCTGTGGTGTGGGGCGAGAGCCCGGCGCAGGCGATGGCCACGCTGGAAGAACTGGAAGAGACCGCCCGGCTGTGGCTGATGTGCCACCCCCGGCCCGCCCCCCTGACCGACGCCCAGATCGATGATTTGCGCCGCCACTTCGGCGCGCGCTGGTGAGACGCCCACCATGCCCCGCTTCGCTGCCAACCTGTCGATGATGTACACGGAGCACGACTTCCTGGACCGTTTTGCCGCCGCGGCGGCTGACGGCTTCAGGGCGGTCGAGTTCCTCTTCCCCTACGCCTACGCACCGGCGGACCTTGCCCGATGCCTGCGCGAGCAGGGTCTCACGCAAGCCCTGTTCAACCTGCCGCCTGGCGACTGGGCCAGCGGTGAGCGGGGCCTGGCCGCGCTGCCGGGCCGCGAGGCCGAGTTCGCCGCCAGCGTGCAGCAGGCTTTGATGTACGCCCAGGCCACTGGCTGCCGCCGCCTGCACGTGATGGCCGGGATTGCGCCCGCCGGTGCCGACCGCGACGCGATGCGGCGCACCTACGTGGCCAACCTGCGCTACGCGGCCCAGCAGTTCGCGCCCCACGGCATCACCGCGTTGATCGAACCCATCAACACCCGCGACATGCCGGGCTACTTCCTGAACTACCAGCAGCAGTCCCATGAGATCGTGGCCGAAGTGGGCGCGCCCAACCTGAAGGTGCAGATGGACCTCTACCACTGCCAGATCATGGAAGGTGACCTCTTGATGCGGCTGAAGCGCCACCTGGCCGGCGTGGGCCACCTGCAGATCGCCGGCGTGCCGCAGCGCCACGAGCCGGACACCGGCGAGGTGAACTACCGCTGGCTCTTCGACGAGATCGATGCGCTGGGCTACGAGGGCTACATCGGCTGCGAATACCGTCCTCGCGGGGGCACCTCGGCAGGGCTGGGCTGGTTTGCGCCCTACAAGGAGTCCCAATCATGAAGGTGCTGATCACCGGCGGAGCCGGCTTCCTGGGCGCGCGTCTGGCGCGCGAGCTGCTGCAGCGCGGCAGCCTGCGTGGCCAGCGCATCGAGCGCCTGGTGCTGGCCGATCTGGCCGAGACCCGCGACGCCGCGCTGCGTGACGACGCCCGCGTGCGGATGCACGTGGGCGATCTGCTCGCCCAGATGCCTGCGTTGATGGCCGACCCGTTCGATGCCGTGTTCCATCTGGCCTCGGCCGTCTCGGCCGAATGCGAAGCCGACTTCGACCTGGGCCTGCGCTCCAACCTCGACACCACACGTGCGTTGCTGGATGCCTGCCGGGCGCAGTCGAGCCGAGGCGCATCGGCGCCGCTGTTCGTGTTCTCCAGCTCGGTGGCGGTGTATGGCAGCGACCCGGCTGTGCCGCTGCCGGCTGTGGTGGACGACCGCACCCTGCCGACGCCGCAGTCGAGCTACGGCATTCACAAGTTCATCTGCGAACAGCTCGTGGCCGACTACACCCGCAAGGGCTACATCGACGGCCGCACCGCCCGCCTGATGACGGTGTCGGTGCGGCCCGGGCGGCCCAATGGGGCCGCGTCGTCCTTTCTGTCGGACATCGTGCGCGAGCCGCTGGCCGGGCAGGAGGCGGTCTGCCCGGTGTCGCCCGACATGGCGGTGGCCCTGGCCTCGCCGGCCAGCACCATCGCGGGCCTGCTGGCCGTGGCTGAGGCCACGCGCGAAGCTTTCGGGGGGCGCACCGCATTGAACCTGCCGGCGCTGACCGTCACCGTGCAGCAGATGCTCGACGCGCTGCGCGAGGTGGGCGGGGAAGAAGCCTTGCGGCTCGTGCGCTTCGAGCCGGACGCCACCATCGCGCGCATCGTCGGCAGCTGGCCCTCGCGTTTCGACAGCCCGCGTGCGCGCAGCCTCGGGCTTTTCCCGGATCGTGATTTCCACAGTGTCGTGCGGCAGTACGTGCGTGACCATCGTCAGGCCGTGCGCAATGCCCAGGCGCTGGCCTCGTGCTGAATTCCCGTTGAACACCACAAAAAAACCATCCTTCCCCCTCGCTCACACACTCACCACAGGAGACAAACCCATGAAGCTCAAGCAGATCCTCGCCCTCCTTGCCACCGGCCTGGGGCTGGCCGCCGCGACCCAGGCGCAGACCGTGCTCAAGATCGGCTACGCCACCTCGCCGCAGTCGCACTACGGCGTGGGATCCACCGTGTTCTGCGACGAGGTCGAGAAGGGCACGCAGGGCCGCTACAAGTGCCAACACTTCCCCAACTCGGCCCTGGGCGGCGAGCGCGAGCAGATCGAGGCGGTGCAACTGGGCACGCAGGACCTGGTGAACACCTCCACCGGCCCGCTGGGCAACTTCGTGCCCGAGGTGAAGATCGTGGACATTCCCTTCCTCTTCCGCGACTACGACCACGCCCGCAAGGTGATGGACGGCCCCATCGGCCAGGACCTGCTCAAGAAGATGGCCGCCAAGGGCCTGATCGGTCTGGCCTGGACGGAGAACGGCTTCCGTCACATGACCAACTCCAAGCGTCCCATCGTGCAAGCATCCGATGCTGCCGGCCTGAAGATGCGCACCATGGAGAACAAGGTGCACATGGACGGCTACAAGACCTTCGGCATCCTGCCCACACCCATGCCTTTCCCCGAGTTGTTCACCGCGTTGCAGCAGGGCACGGTCGATGGCCAGGAGAACCCGATCCCGGTGATCCTGTCGTCCAAGTTCTCGCAAGTCCAGAAGCACCTCTCGCTCACGGGCCATGTCTACTCGCCGGCCGTGCTGATCCTCTCGCCGGCGGTGTGGAACAAGCTGTCCGAGGCCGACAAGAAAGTCTTCGTCGAAGCCGCGAAGAAGGGCGCTGCCGCTCAGCGCAAGAAGGTCAACGACGACGAAAACAACGGCATCGCCCAGCTCAAGGCCGATGGCATGCAGGTCGTCGAGAAGGTCGATGGCGAGAGCTTCCGCAAAGCGGTGGCCCCGGCCTATGCGCAGTACGCCAAGGAGTTCGGGGCAGACAAGATCGCGGCGATCCAGGCGGTGCGGTAAGGCCCACCCCTGACGCGCTTGGGCGGCTTGCAGCCCGCGCCAGACCGAGGACGGTCTGGCCCTTGGCCAGGCACGCACAGTCCGCAGGGACTGTGCGTGCCCGGGCTCAGCCCCCCCAGGGGGGGCGCCGCTGGCGGGCGGCCAAGCCGGATCCACGGCGGTTGCTGGCGCCTTGCCTATGGCGGTGAGGCTGGTTGATCGCGATCTTCACTTTGGATGGTTGAGATGGGTCTCGTGAGAGCTGTGTTGCGGTCGGTGGACCGGGCGGTGGAGTCCGTGGCGCTGTACGTGGCCTGCGCCTTGCTCGCGGTGATCGTCTGTCTGGGGATGTGGCAGGTGGTGTCGCGCTTCGTGCTGTCGCAGCCGTCCACCTTCACGGAAGAGGCCATGCGCCGCCTGCTGATCTGGATGGTGATGCTCGGCGTGGTGGCGGCCTTCCGGCAGGGGGCGCTGGTGTCGGTGGACCTGATGCTGCGCCTGTCCACCGGGGCCTGGCGTCGTGTCGTGCGCGGCCTCATCACCGCCAGCAGCCTGGCCTTCCTGTCCGTGCTGGTGTGGTACGGCTTCGATCTGGCCTGGCGCGTGCGCTTCCAGACCTTTGCCAGCATGGACCTCTCCATGGGCTGGGCCTATGCGGCGCTGCCGGTGGGGGCGCTGCTGGCGATGGTGGCCGTCGTGGCCCATCACCTCGACCCCCGCCACCCGGAACTCGAGACCGCGCAATGACGCGCATCCCCCTGTGGCCACCTAGGACCTGCTGATGTCGTTCACCCTGCTCGTCACGATGCTGCTGGGCTTTGCCTTCAGCGTCTCGATCGCCGTGTCCATCGGCGGTGCGGCCATGCTCGGCATGGCGATCTTCGAAGCCGACAAGCTCATCCTCGCGCCCAAGGAGATGTTCACCGCCATCGACAAGTTCCCGCTGGCGGCCATCCCCTTCTTCATCCTGGCCGGCAACCTGATGGAGACCGGCGGCATCTCGCGCCGTCTGGTGGACTTCGCCAAGTCCCTCGTCGGGGGCGTGCAGGGCGGCCTGCCGATGACCTGTGTGCTCACCTGCATGATCTTTGCCGCGGTGTCGGGCTCGTCGGTGGCCACCACCTTCGCGATCGGCGCCATCCTGATCCCGGCGCTGATCCAGCACGGCTACCCGAAGAGCTACGCCGCTTCGCTGCAGGCCACCTCGGCCGAGCTGGGCGTGGTCATCCCGCCGTCCATCCCGATGATCCTCTTCGGCGTCTCGGCCGAGGTGTCGATCGGCGAGCTCTTCATCGCCGGCATCGGCCCGGGCCTGCTGATCGGTGGCACGCTGATGCTCTTCGTCTACCTCTACTGCCGCTGGAAAGGCTGGGGCAAGCTCGATGGCGACGGCCGCCAGCCGGTGCTTCAGGCCACCGGCCGAGCCGGTTGGGCGCTGCTGATGCCCGTCATCATCCTCGGTGGCATCTACGGCGGCGTCTTCACACCCACCGAGGCCTCGGTGGTGGCGGTCTTCTATGCCCTGATCGTGGGCTTCGTGATCCACCGCGAGCTCACGCTGCGAGACCTGATCCCCGTGCTGCGCAAGTCGGTCCTCTCCAGTGCGGTGATCATGTTCATCATCGCCAATGCCGGCCTGTTCGCCTACCTCATCACCCGCGCCGGCATTCCAGATGCGCTGGGCCAATGGCTCACCGAAGTGCTGCAATCGCCCGTCTGGTTCCTGCTGGGCGTCAACGCCGCGCTCTTCGTGATCGGCATGTTCATCGAGACTTCGGCGGCCATCATCGTGCTGGCCCCCATTCTCGTGCCGGTGGCCGCGCATTTCGGCATTGACCCGGTGCATTTCGGGATCATCATGGTGGTCAACCTGGCCATGGGCATGATCACGCCGCCCTTGGGGGTCAACCTCTTTGCCGCGTGCACCGTGGCGCGCATCTCGCTCGACCAGATCATCCGGCACCTGCTGCCCTTCGTGCTCGTGATCCTGGGCTGCCTGATGATCATCACCTATGTTCCAGGCATCAGCCTGGGCCTGCGCGATCTGGTGTTTGCCGCACCGATCGCCGGCCCGGCGATCGGCCCGCAGTGAGCGCCGACAAGGAGTCCGCCGTGAGCACCATTCCCCGCCATTTGCATTTCATCGCCAACCGCCGCGTGCCCTGCGCCCGTGGCGACACCCTGCCGGTGATCGATCCCTCCGACGGCCAGGTGTTTGCCGAGATCGCCCGGGGCGGTGAGGCCGAGATCGACCAGGCCGTGGCCGCCGCACGCGGCGCCGCAGAGGGAGCCTGGGGGCGCATGCCGGGCGTCGAGCGCGGGCGCATCCTCGCACGCACCTGTGCGTTGATTCAGCAGCACGCCGACGAGCTCGTGAAGCTCGAATCGCGCGACTGTGGCAAGCCGCTCACCCAGGCACGCAACGACGTGACGGCCGTGGCGCGCTACTTCGAGTTCTACGCCGGCGCGGCCGACAAGGTGGGCGGTCAGGTGCTGCCCTACCTCGCCGGCTACACCGTGCTGGCCGACCGGGAGCCGCATGGGGTGACCGGCCACATCATCCCCTGGAACTACCCGCTGCAGATCTTCGGCCGTTCGGTGGGGGCGGCGCTGGCGGCCGGCAATGCCTGTGTGGTCAAGCCCGCCGAGGATGCCTGCCTGTCGCTGCTGCGCCTGGCCGAGCTGCTGGCCGAAGCGGGCCTGCCGGCCGGGGCCCTCAACATCGTCACCGGGCTGGGCAGTGAGGCCGGCGCGGCGCTGGCCTCGCACCCGGGGCTGGACCACATCTCCTTCACCGGCTCGCCGCCCACCGGCACCCGTGTGGCCCAGGCCGCCGCGGCGAACCATGTGCCGGTGACGCTGGAGCTGGGCGGCAAGTCGCCCCAAGTGGTTTTCGACGATGCCGACCTCGATGCCGCCGTGCCGGTGATCGTCAATGCCATCGTGCAAAACGCCGGACAGACCTGCTCGGCTGGCAGCCGGTTGCTGGTGCAACGGGGGGCCTATGAGCCCCTGCTGGCCAAGCTCTCGGCCGCCTTCTCGGCCCTGCGCGTCGGGCCGGCTTCGGCCGACCTTGCCTGCGGCCCGCTGATCCGTGCCTCGCAACTGGCCCACGTGCGCCACATGGTGCACGAGGCCCGCGACGACGGCTTGATCGTGGCCGCCCACGGCCAGATCGTCACCGATGCGCCGCACGGTGGCTACTACTTCGCCCCCACGCTGTTTCGCGACGTGCCCCACGAACATCGCCTGGCCCAGGAAGAGGTCTTCGGCCCGGTGCTCGCGGCGATGGCCTTCGAGGACGAGGACGACGCCGTGCGCCTGGCCAACGGCACGCGCTTCGGCCTCGTGGCTGGCGTGTGGACGCGCGAGGGCTCGCGTGCGCTGCGGGTGGCCAAGCGCCTGCGCTGCGGCCAGGTCTTCATCAACAACTACGGTGCGGCCGGCGGGGTGGAGCTGCCCTTCGGCGGCGTCAAGGCCAGCGGCCACGGACGCGAGAAGGGCCTGGAAGGCCTGATCAGCTTCACCCGCGTGAAAACCATTGCCATCAAGCACGACTGAGGAGTTCCCGATGAGACTGAAGGACAAGATCGCCATCGTCACCGGTGCCGGTTCCGGCTTCGGCGAAGGCATCGCCAAGCGTTTTGCGCAGGAGGGCTGCAAGGTCGTCGTGAACGATCTCGTCGCCGAGGGCGGGCAGCGCGTGGCGGCCGAGATCCGTGCCGCCGGTGGCCAGGCGCATTTCATCCAGGCCGATGTGTCCAAGGATGGCGATGTCAAACGCCTGATCGAAGGCGGCATCGCCCATTTCGGCGGCTTGCACATCGTCGTCAACAATGCCGGCACCACCCACCGCAACCGGCCCATGCTGGAAGTGAGCGAGGCGGAGTTCGACCGCATCTATGCCGTCAACGTGAAGAGCCTGTTCCTCACGGCCCGGCATGCCGTGCCGCACTTTCGTGCTCAGAAGAACGGCTGCTTCATCACCATCGCGTCCACCGCCGGCGTGCGCCCGCGCCCGGGGCTCACCTGGTACAACGGCAGCAAGGGCGCGGCCATCACCACCAGCCGTTCGATGGCGGCCGAACTCGGCCCGGACAACATCCGCGTCAACGTCATCAACCCGGTGGCCGGCGAGACGGCCCTGCTGGCGCAGTTCATGGGCGAGGACACGCCCGAGCGCCGCGCGCAGTTCATCGCCACCGTGCCGCTGGGCCGGCTGAGCCGCCCGCTGGACATCGCCAACGCCGCGCTCTATCTGGCCAGCGACGAGGCCGAGTTCATCACCGGCGCCTGCTTGGAAGTCGATGGCGGACGCTGCGTGTAACGTCTTGTTTCAGATGTCGCCCCCCTAGATCGGCAGTTGACACGATCGGCGAGAACGAATTAACGGCCGGCTCCCTTTCCCGGGCTGGCTGCATTGACTTGTCGCCTGCGCACCGCAAGATCTCGGGTATCTTCCGCCCCGGCGGCGCTCGGCTGCGAGCGCCGTCCCATGACGAAGCAAGACACTCCGGGGGTAGCGACATGACCATCTCGATGACTGCGCGCGCCGCCGCGGCTGCGCTGGGAGCCGCCGCGGCGCTGGCGGCCGGGCCGCTGGCGGCCCAGACCAAGGTGCTGATCAATCCGGGCGATCAGGGCGAGCAATCCCGCTTTGCCGTCTACAGCGCCTGGAAGACCGCCGTCGAGGCGGCCCTGCGCAAGGACAAGCTCACGCCGGTGGTGGCCCTGTCCACCGATGCCACCGCTGACCTGGCCACCACGCGCTCGCGCCTGCACGACATCTTCGTCGCGCCGGCCCATGTCATCGGCAGCGCGCTGCGCTACGGCTACACCCCCGTCGTGGGCCTCGATGCCCCGGTGCGAGCCGTGCTGGTCGTTCCCAAGGACAGCCCGGTGAAGTCGCTGCAGGACGCCGCCGGCAAGCGCCTGGGCCTGCCCCTGCAGGACAGCCTCGTGACCTACCTGGTGCGCGGCGAGGTCAATGCCGCCAACACCACCATCAAACAGCATTTCGGCGGTGTCTTCGAGACGCGCTACCAGGAGGCGCTGCTGCCGTGCCTGCAGGTGCGCCGCTGTGACATCGTGGCCGTCGAGCGCAGCGTCTACGACCGCTGGGTGGCCGCCGGCGAGCCGGTGCGCATCGTCATGGAAAGCAAGTCCTCGCCCGCGCTGAGCGTGGCGGTCAAGGACGGCAGCGGCGTCAACGCCGACACCGTGCGTGCCGCGATCGCCGACAGCAGCGCCATCACCCAGGGCGTGAAGCTGGCCTCGCTGTCCAAGCGCGACTTCGAATACGTCTCCACCCTGGGCTACTTCACCCCGCGGGTTCTGCCCGGGGCCACGGTCGTCGATGCGAAGACCGTCCAGCAGCTCATGCAGTCCGGCGCACAGTACATCGACACCCGCACCGAGGCGGAATTCCGCGCCGGCCGCGTGCCCGGTGCCAAGCTCGTGCCCTATGTCGAGAAGAGCCCCAAAGAGGCCGACTACGACCCCTCGCTCGACAAGTTCGACCTGAGCCAGTTGCCGGCCGACAAGAGCGCCTCGCTGATCTTCGCCTGCAACGGGGCCGAATGCTGGAAGAGCTTCAAGGCCAGCCATGCCGCCGTGAAGGCCGGCTACACCAAGGTGCATTGGTTCCGCGGCGGGTTCCCGGAGTGGCGCAGCGCCGGGCTGCAGGTGCACAAGGACGACTGAGCGCCGGTCTTCAGCCGTGCAGCCGGCTGCTGCGCGGCACGCTGGCCAGCAAAAACTCCATCTGGTCGGCCAGGATGCGCCGGCCGCGCAGGATCATGTCTTCGTGCAGGCTGGGCACGTAGGGCAGGTAGAGCAGGCTCATGCGCGCTTCCTCGGGCGTGCGGTTGCCCTTGCGCCCATTGCAGGCCCGGCAGGCCGTGATGCAGTTCATCCAACTGTCCAGCCCGCCGCGCGAAGTGGGCACGATGTGCTCGCGCGTCAGCTCGTCGGGAGGGAACTGCCCGCCACAGTAGGCGCAGATGTGACGGTCGCGCGCGAACAGCTTGGTGTTCGACAGCGCCGGCACCTGTCGCCAGGCCCGGCTGGGGATGGCGCCGCGCACCGCGATGATCGGATGCAGTTCGATGCGCGAAGGCAGGCCGCTGGCGCGCTGGATCCCCCCGCGCAGCACGATGAAGGGATCGCCCAGCGTCCAGGCAACGCCATCGGTGGCGTAGAGCGTGGCCGCGTCCCGGGTGGAGATCCAGGCTTGCGGGCGGCCGGACACGTCGAGCTGCAGCACGTCCATGGCGAAACCTTGTGTCCCTGCAGAGGGTGGGCGCAGAGCTTCCGAAACGGGGGCCAAGGCCGTTTCGCGAAGCAACATCGCCCAGCATATGGCAAGACGCCCCGGACGCTCAAGCGCCCGCCGCAAAGCCCCATGCGCCATGCCTCAGCCGGCCAAGCGGGCCTGCTGGCCGGCCTGGCCGTCACCGCGGCGTTCCCGTGTCAGCGCACCGGCCGCCTCTGGAGCGAGCCCCATCACACGGTGCCGCCGCCGTCGTGGCGCCAGGCACCTGCGCGTCGAGCCGCGGGACGTCCTTCAGGAAGCGCGCGGAAGGAAAGCCGCCCTCGGCCGCGCCGCACGCGAGAGCGACGAAGACCCTTCGGGCGTGGATGAGGTCGAGACCGAAGAGGGCCCGTCGATGCCGACGCCTGCCGCGACGGGCTTGTGTCCGCGCAGGCCTTGGTCCACACTGGACCGGCGGGCCCGGCGTGGCCCGGCCAGTCAAGATCAGGGTAAACCCTCAATCGATGACCATGGCTGTGGCTTTCTAGGGATAAAGCCCTAGGAAATGCCGGCAGCGACTTGCCCCGGTGCGGTGGAATTCTGCAAAATAGAACGACCGTTCGTTTTATTTCGGGGTCTCCGTGAGCGCACTGCCTTCCACCACGACCAAACCCCCCCGCGGGGGCGGGCGCAGCCTGCACAAGGGGCAGCAGACCAAGGCGGCCATCCTCGACGCGGCCCTCGCGCTGGCCTCGCAGGTGGGCCTCGAAGGCCTGTCCATCGGGGCGCTGGCCGAGGTCATGCGCATGAGCAAATCGGGCGTCTTCGCCCACTTCGGCTCGCGCGAGGAACTGCAGATCTCGGTGATTCGCGAATACCACAACCGCTTCGAGGAGGAGGTGTTCTT
This sequence comes from Caldimonas sp., assembly GCF_046289365.1. Taxonomy (NCBI): domain Bacteria; kingdom Pseudomonadati; phylum Pseudomonadota; class Betaproteobacteria; order Burkholderiales; family Sphaerotilaceae; genus Caldimonas; species Caldimonas sp. Next base: position 11,269 of record NZ_JBKBVU010000003.1, read on the forward strand.
CCCCTCGCTGGCCGAGCCGCGCGGCCTGCCGCGCTTGCGGGCGCTGTTCGAGCGCTGGGTGCGCCGCGTCTCGGTGGAAATCGACTCGGGCTGCATCTACATCAGCGGCGCGGTGGAGTTCGACGACCGCCCCGGGCCCGTGCGCGATGCCCTGGCCGACATGGTGCTGACCTGGCACAAGGCCCTGGGTCGCGCCATCGCGATCTCCGTGCAGGAAGGGCATCTGCGCGAGGACACCGACCCGCTGCAGATGCTTTTCGAGATCCACGGCCTGATTCTCGCCCTGCATCACGACGCGCGCTTCCTGCGCTCTGCTGGCGCCCTGGACCGCGCGCGTCGTGGCTTTGACTTCATCGTGAGCCACTATGCGACGGACAAGGCGCCCAAGGCCACGCCCTTGAAGTCGCCCCGCAAGACCGTTTCCAAGACCTCCCGCCAACCGTCTGTCTGAACCCAGGAGCCCTTCATGCCCCAGTACACCCCGCCGCTGCGCGACATGCAATTCGTGATGCACGAAGTGCTGAACGTGGTCGACGAGCTCAAGACCCTGCCGGCCCATGCCGACATCGATGCCGAGACGATCAATGCGGTGCTCGAAGAGGGCGGCAAGTTTGCTGCGCAAGTCATCTTCCCGCTGAACATCAGCGGTGACGAGGAAGGCTGCACGCTGGACAAAACCACCCACGAGGTCAAGGCGCCCAAGGGCTTCAAAGAGGCCTACCGGCAGTACGTCGAAGGCGGCTGGCCCGCGCTGAGCTGCGACCCCGAGTACGGCGGACAGGGCCTGCCGCATGTGGTCAACCAGTCCTTCTACGAGATGCTCAACTCGGCCAACCAGGCCTGGACCATGTACCCGGGCCTGTCGCACGGCGCCTACGAGGCCCTGCATGCGCACGGCACGCCCGAGCAGAAGAAGCTGTATCTGCCCAAGCTGGTCAGTGGCGAGTGGACAGGCACCATGTGCCTGACCGAACCCCATTGCGGCACCGACCTGGGCCTGCTGCGCACCAAGGCCGAGCCCCAGGGTGACGGCACTTACAAACTCACCGGCCAGAAGATCTTCATCTCCGCCGGCGAGCACGACCTGGCCGAAAACATCGTCCACCTCGTGCTGGCCCGTCTGCCTGACGCCCCGCCGGGCTCCAAGGGCATCTCGCTGTTCGTCGTGCCCAAGTTCAAGGTCAACGCCGACGGGTCGCTCGGCGAGCGCAACCCCATCTACTGCGGCGGCCTGGAGCACAAGATGGGCATCCACGGCAACGCCACCTGCCAGATGATCCTCGACGGCGCGGTGGGCACGATGGTCGGCGAGCCCCACAAGGGCCTGGCGGCGATGTTCGTGATGATGAACGCCGCCCGCCTGGGCGTGGGCATGCAGTCGCTGGGCTTGACCGAAGTGGCCTATCAGAACGCCGTGGCCTATGCGAAGGACCGCCTTCAGATGCGTGCCCTGTCCGGCCCGAAGGCCCCGGACAAGCCGGCCGACCCGATCATCGTGCACCCCGACGTGCGCAAGATGCTGCTCACTGCCCGGGCCTATGCCGAAGGCGCACGCGCTGTGGCGATGTGGACCACGCTGCAGCTCGACAAGGAGCTGGCCACCGATGACGAAGACGAACGCAAGGAATGCGCCGACCTGGTGGCCCTGCTCACGCCGATCATCAAGGCCTTTTTCACCGACAACGGCTGGATCGCCACCTCGCACTGCCTGCAAGTCTTCGGCGGACACGGCTACATCAAGGAATGGGGCATGGAGCAGTACGTGCGCGATGCCCGCATCAACATGATCTACGAGGGCACCAACACGGTCCAGGCGCTGGACCTGCTGGGCCGCAAGGTACTGGCCGACAACGGTGCCAAGCTCAAGAAGTTCGGCAAGCTGGTGCAGGACTTCATCGAAGAAGAGGGCGTCAACGAGGCGATGCAGGAGTTCGTCAACCCGCTGGCCGACCTGGGCGAGAAGGTGACCAAGCTCACGATGGAAATCGGCATGAAGGCCATGGGCAATGCCGACGAGGTGGGTGCCGCGGCGGTGGACTACCTGCGCGTGTGCGGTCACCTGGTGTTCGCCTACTTCTGGGCCCGCATGGCCAAGGTGGCCCTGGCCAAGCAGGACAGCGGCGACCCCTTCTACACCGCCAAGCTGGCCACCGCGCGCTTTTACTTCGCCAAGCTGCTGCCCGAGACCGCCAGCCTGATCCGTACGGCCCGTGCCGGTCTCAAGCCGTTGATGGAGATGGACGAGGCGCTGTTCTGATGGTCTGACCTCATGCGGGCCGCGTTGGCCCGCACTCATACGCACTGGAGACAAGCGATGAACAACAAGGCCCTGATCGCCGCTGCCGCGTGGCTGCTCAGCGGATTCGTACAGGCTAGCCCCGTGGGGCTGTGGAAAACCATCGACGACGCCACGAAGAAAGAAAAGTCGTTGGTGCGGATCACCGAGCAAGGCGGCGTGCTCAGCGGTCGCATCGAAAAACTGCTCGATCCGCAATCCAAACCCGATGCGGTGTGCGACAAATGCAGCGATGAGCGCAAGGGGCAAGCCATCGTGGGCCTGAACATCATCCGCAATGTGCGCCAAAACGCCGACGATGCCTCGATCTGGGAGGGCGGAGACATCCTCGACCCGAACAATGGCAAGGTCTACCGGGTGCGATTGAAGCCGGTGGACGGCGGCAAGAAGCTCGAAGTGCGCGGCTACATCGGGGCGCCCCTGCTCGGGCGCACCCAGGTCTGGCAACGCGTCGAATGATCCCCGTGCCGCAGGCGCGTGGTTCCGCGCCTTCGGCCTTCACATCAAGGAGAACCCCGTGAGTCGATTCCAAGTCCGCAAGGTGGCCGTGCTCGGCGCCGGCGTGATGGGCGCGCAGATCGCCGCCCATCTGGTCAACGTGAAGGTGCCGGTCGTGCTGTTCGACCTGCCGGCCAAGGACGGCCCGAAAAACGGCATCGTCAGCAAGGCCGTCGAGAACCTGAAGAAGCTCAAGCCCGCCCCGCTGGGCATCCCCGAGGACGCGGCCCGCATCGAGCAGGCCAACTACGAGGAGCACATCGACAAGCTGCGCGAGTGCGATCTCGTCATCGAGGCCATCGCCGAACGCATGGACTGGAAGCTCGATCTGTACAAGAAGATCGCGCCCTACGTGGCCCCGCACGCCATCGTTGCGTCCAACACCTCGGGCCTGTCGATCACCAAGCTCAGCGAAGCCCTGCCCGAAGAGATCAAGCCACGCTTTTGCGGCATCCATTTCTTCAACCCGCCGCGCTACATGTACCTGGTGGAGCTGATCCCCACCCCCACGACGAAGCCCGAGATCCTCGACCAGCTCGAAACCTTCGTCACCACGAGCGTGGGCAAGGGGGTGGTGCGCGCCAAGGACACGCCCAACTTCATCGCCAACCGCGTGGGCATCGCCGGCATGCTGGCCACCATCAAGGAAGCCGAGAACTTCGGCCTGACCTACGACGTGGTGGACGACCTCACCGGCAAGAAGATGGGCCGTGCCAGCTCGGGCACCTTCCGCACCGCCGATGTGGTGGGCCTGGACACCATGGCCCACGTCATCAAGACCCTGCAGGACAACCTCAAGGACGACCCCTTCTACGCCAGCTATGCCACGCCGCCGGTGCTGGCCAAGCTGATCGAACAGGGCGCCCTGGGCCAGAAGAGCGGGGCGGGCTTCTACAAGAAGGTGGGCAAGGACATCCTGCGCCTGGACCCGGCCAAGGGTGAATACGTGCCCGCCGGCGCCAAGGGCGACGAGCTCGTCGCGCGCATCCTGAAGAAAGCCCCGGCCGAGCGCCTGAAGCTGCTGCGCGAGTCCAGCAACCCGCAGGCCCAGTTCCTGTGGGCCATCCTGCGCGACAGCTTCCACTACGTGGCCGTGCATCTGGAAGCCATCGCCGACTGCGCCCGCGATGTGGACTTCGCGATGCGCTGGGGCTTCGGCATGAGCCAGGGCCCCTTCGAGCTGTGGCAGGCCGCCGGCTGGAAGCAGGTGGCCGAGTGGGTGAAGGCCGACATCGACGCCGGCAAGGCGCTGTGCTCGGCGCCGCTGCCCGACTGGGTCTTCGACGGCCGCGAGGGCGTGCACACGCCCGAAGGCTCGTGGAGCCCGGCGCAGAAGACCTACATCCCGCGCAGCAGCCTGGCCGTCTACCAGCGCCAGCACTTCCCCGAGGCCGTGCTGGGTTCGGGTGCCGTCGAGCCGCTCAAGGCCGGCACCGAGGTGTTCAAGAACGACGAGGTCCGCGTGTGGACGCTCGACGGCGAGGTGCTGATCGCCAGCATCACCGCCAAGCTGCACCTGATCAGCCCCACCGTGACCGAAGGCCTGCTCAAGGCCGTGGACCTGGCGGAGCAGGGCTACAAGGGCCTGGTGATCTGGTCGCCCGATGACGTCTTCTCGGCCGGCGCCAACCTCGAGGCGCTGATGCCGGTGTTCATGGCCAAGGGCTCCAAGGGCATCGCCCCGGAGGAGAAGAAGCTGCAGGACGCGATGCTGCGCATCCGCTATGCCCAGGTGCCGGTGGTCTCGGCCCTGCGTGGCATCGCGCTGGGCGGTGGTTGCGAACTCGCCATCCACAGCGCCTGCCGTGTGGCCGCAATGGAAAGCTACGTGGGCCTGGTGGAAGTGGGCGTGGGCCTGATCCCCGGCGCGGGCGGCCTGACCTACATCGCCCGCCGCGCGGCCGAGATGGCCGCCGCCGGCAATGCCAATGCCGACATCCTGAGGTTCCTGACCGACGGCTTCACCAGCGCCGCGATGGCCAAGGTGGGCACCAGCGCGATCGAATCGCGCAAGCTGGGCTACCTGCTCGACAGCGACGTGATCGTGCCCAACAAGGACGAGCTGCTCTACGTGGCCCTGTCGCAGGCCAAGGCGATGTTCGATGCCGGCTACCGTCCGCCGCACAAGGCCGTCTTCCCGGTGGCCGGCCGCTCGGCCAAGGCCACGATCATGGCCCAGTTGGCCAACATGCGCGACGGCGGTTTCATCAGCCAGCACGACTTCCACATCTCCAGCCTGATCGCCGACGTGGTCTGCGGCGGCGAGGTCGAGGCCGGCTCGCTGGTGAACGAGGAGTACCTGATGGCCCTGGAGCGTCAGCACTTCTGCAGCTTGCTCGACCATCCCAAGACGCAGGAACGCATCATGGGCATGCTGCAGACCGGCAAGCCGGTTCGCAACTGATCGGAGATCTCACATGAAACAAGTTCAAGACGCCTACATCGTCGCCGCCACGCGCACTCCGATCGGCAAGTCGGGCCGCGGCTATTTCAAGAACACCCGTCCGGACGACCTGCTGGTGGCGGCCATCCGCGGCGCGCTCAAGCAGGTGCCCCACCTCGATCCCAAGGCCATCGAGGACGCCATCGTCGGCTGCGCGATGCCTGAGGCCGAGCAGGGCATGAACGTGGGCCGCGTGGCCGCGCTGCTGGCCGGCCTGCCCCACACCGTGGGCGGCGTCACCGTCAACCGCTTCTGTGCGGCGGGCCTGACGGCCGTGCAGATGGCGGCCGACCGCATCCGCGTGGGCGAGGCCGACGTGATGATCGCCGGCGGCGTCGAGTCGATGAGCATGGTGCCCATGGGTGGCAACAAGCCGTCCTTCAACCCCGAGGTGTTCGCGCGCGACGAGAACATCGGCATCGCCTACGGCATGGGTCTGACGGCCGAGAAGGTCGCGCAGCAGTGGAAGGTCTCGCGCGAGGCGCAGGACGAGTTCGCGCTGCACTCCCATCTCAAGGCCCTCAAGGCGATCGAGACCGGCGAGTTCAAGGACGAGATCACCCCGGTGGAAATCGTCGAGCGCTTCCCCAACCTGGCCGACGGCAGCATCACCGTCAAGACCCGCACCGTGGACGTGGACGAAGGCCCGCGCGCCGACACCTCGCCCGAAGGCCTGGCCCGCCTGAAGCCGGTGTTCGCGGCCAAGGGCAGCGTCACCGCCGGCAACAGCTCGCAGACCTCCGACGGCGCCGGCTGCCTCATCCTGGCCAGCGAGGCCGCGATCAAGCGCTACGACCTTCAGCCCCTGGCCCGCTTCGTCAGCTTCGCGATCAAGGGCGTGCCGCCCGAGATCATGGGCATCGGCCCGATCGAGGCCATCCCCGCGGCGCTGAAGTACGCCGGGCTGACGAAGGACCAGCTCGACTGGATCGAGCTGAATGAGGCTTTTGCCGCCCAGTCGCTGGCCGTGCTCAACTCGCTGGACCTCGACCGCAGCAAGGTCAACCCCATGGGCGGTGCGATCGCCCTGGGCCACCCGCTGGGCGCCACCGGCGCGATCCGCTCGGCCACGGTGGTGCACGCGCTGCGGCGCCACAACCTGAAGTACGGCATGGTCACGATGTGCGTGGGCACCGGCCAAGGGGCCGCGGGCATCTTCGAGCGCGTCTGAGCGCAGCCGCAGGCCGCCTTGCGCGGCCTGCCTTCCTTCCATCGTCGACAAGGAGACCGGGATGGAGCGGCAAACCCTCGTCACACCCGAAGGCGTGCGCCTGGGGGTGCGCCACTACCGGCCCGATTCGCAGGTCTGTGCCCCGAAGGCCGTGGTGCTGATCGCACCGGCCATGGGCGTGCAGCAGGGCTACTACGAAGCCTTTGCGCGCTGGCTGGCCGAGCAGGGTTTCCTCGCCGTCAGTTTCGACTACCGCGGCATGGGCGAGTCCCGCCCGTCGGGTCTGCGCTCACTGCGCGGTTTCGAGGCCGACCTTTTCGACTGGGCGCGTGACTTCGATGCGGTGATCGATGCCGTCGTCGATGGCTCGCCCGACCTGCCGCTCTACGTGGTGGGCCACAGCCTGGGGGCGCAACTGCCCGGCCTGCTGCGCAACCGCGACCGCATTGCGGGCCTGGTGTCGGTGGCCGCCGGCAGCGGCTACTGGCGCGACAACGCACCGCCGCTGCGACGCATGGTCCTTTACTTCTGGTATGTGCTGGTGCCTGTGGCCACGCGTGTCTTCGGCTACTTCCCCGGCAAGCGGCTGCGCAAGGTGGGCGACCTGCCGCGTGGCGTGATCCTGCAATGGCGGCGCTGGTGTCTGCACCCACGCTACCATGTGGGGGCCGAAGGGGCGAGCGTGCGCGAGGCGTTCGAGCAGGCGCGCTTTCCCGTCGTGGCCCTGTCGATCACCGACGACGAGCTGATGACCGAGCGCGGCACGCGGGTGCTGGTGGACTGCTATGCCAATGCCCCGCGGCGCATCGAGCGCATCGCGCCCCAGGATGTGCAGGCCCGTCGCATCGGCCATTTCGGCTTCTTCCGCGACCAGTTCGAGACCACCCTGTGGCGCCGCGTGAAGGAGCTCTTCGAGAGCTTCACCCCCTACAGCAAGGAGACCGCATGAGCATCAAGACTGCCGTCCTCAACGGCGTGGCCAGCATCGAGATCGCCCGGCCCGAGAAGAAAAACGCGCTGACGGCCGCGATGTACCAGGCCATGGCCGACGCCCTGGCCGCAGCCCGGGACGACAAGAGCGTGAGGGCCGTGCTCATCCAAGGCCAGCCGGACATCTTCACCTCCGGCAACGATCTCGAAGACTTCATGCAACGGCCACCTCAGGGCATGGATTCGCCGGTGTTCCAGTTCATGCGCGCCCTGCTGGAATGCGACAAGCCCGTGGTGGCGGCCGTCACCGGTGCGGCCATCGGCATCGGCACCACGATGCTGCTGCATTGCGACTTGGTCTATGCGGCCGACACCGCCCGTTTCGCGATGCCCTTCGCCAGCCTGGGCCTGGTGCCCGAGTTTGCCTCCAGCCTGCTCGTGCCACTGTACGCCGGCCATGTGAAGGCGGCCGAGAAGCTGCTGCTGGGCGATCCTTTCGGTGCCGAGGAAGCCCAGGAGATGCGCCTCGTCAACGCCATCGTGCCGGCCGGCGAGGTGGTGAACCATGCGCGGCGCGTGGCCGAGCGTTTCAACCACCTGGCGCCGGCGGCCGTGCGCGAGAGCAAGAAGCTGCTGCGCCGGGCGAATGCCAAGCTGGTGCAGGAGACCATCGCGGTCGAAGGCGAACTCTTCGGCCAGCGCCTGCGCAGCCCCGAGGCCCGCGAGGCCTTCCAGGCCTTCTTCGACAAGCGCAAGCCCGACTTCACGAAGTTCGACTGAGCCTGCCCTTTGCGTGCCGCAACGCCCGCCTCGCGCGGGCGTTGTGCTTAACGGGGGATCTCTCGCGAGCGGCCTCGCTCGTCAATGGCCACGTAGGTGAGGTTGGCCTCGGTGACCTTCACCACACAGGGATTGGCCGGGTTGCGCTCGGCGAACACCTCGACGTGCACCGTCACCGAGGTGCGCCCCACGCGCTCGACGCGCGAGTAGAACGACAGAAGGTCGCCCACCGACACCGGCTGCTTGAAGATGAACTGGTTGACGGCCACGGTGGCGACGCGCCCGCGCGCCAGGCGCGCGGACTGCACCGAGCCGGCAAGGTCGACCTGGGCCATGATCCAGCCGCCGAAGATGTCGCCGTTGGCATTGGCGTCGGCGGGCATGGGCATCACCCGCAGGACGAGTTCCATGTCGTCGGGCACACTGAAGGCCGGGGTCGAGGCAGGGCTGGAAGCGTCAGGCATCGGCACCACATGAGAGAAATCAAACAAAGATCGGATTGTCCACGATGCGCCGCGCCGTCATGAGCCTGCCCGAGGAAGTCGCCTCGGCCGATGCCCCGGGCTCTCCCCGTTCAGACTGTGCCACCTTGGCCCGTTTGTTGCCCTACCTGTGGCGCTACCGGTGGCGCGTGCTGTTCGCGCTGGCCTTCCTGGTGGGGGCCAAGGTGGCCAACGTGGGCGTGCCGCTGCTGCTCAAGGAGCTGGTGGACAGCCTGTCGATTTCGCCCACCGACCCGCGCGCTGTGCTGGTGGTGCCGGCGGGCCTGCTGCTGGCCTACGGCGGCCTGCGGCTGTGCACGTCGCTGTTCACCGAGCTGCGGGAGCTCATCTTCGCCAAGGCCACCGAAGGGGCGGCGCGCAGCATCTCGCTGCAGGTGTTTCGCCATCTGCATGCCCTGAGCCTGCGCTTCCACCTCGAACGCCAGACCGGCGGCATGACGCGCGACATCGAGCGAGGCACGCGAGCGGTGCATTCGCTCATCTCCTATTCGCTCTACAGCATCGTTCCCACCCTCATCGAAGTGGGCATGGTGCTCACGCTGCTGGCGGTGAAGTTCGACGCGGTCTTTGCCTGGATCACGCTGGCCGCACTGGTGGTCTACGTGGCCTATACCGTGGTGGTGACGGAGTGGCGCACCAAGTTTCGCCGCCTCATGAACGAGATGGACTCGAAGGCCCACTCCCGGGCCATCGACTCGCTGCTGAACTACGAGACGGTCAAGTACTTCAACAACGAGGACTACGAGGCTCGACGCTATGACGAGAGCCTGGAGCGGCTGCGTCGCGCGGCGCTGAAGTCGCAGTCCACGCTGTCGCTGCTCAACACCGGACAGCAGCTCGTGATCTCGGTGGCGCTGATCGCCATGCTGTGGCGGGCCACCGAGGGCGTGGTGGCCGGCACGATGACGCTGGGCGACCTGGTGATGGTCAATGCCTTCATGATCCAGCTCTACATCCCGCTGGGCTTCCTGGGCGTGCTCTACCGCGAGATCAAGCAGTCCCTCACCGACCTGGACAAGATGTTCCGGCTGATGGACCGGCCGCAGGAGGTGCCTGATGCTCCTGGGGCGACGGAGCTGCAGGTGCGCGAAGGCACGGTGCGCTTCGAGAGCGTCGATTTCGGCTACGAGGCCGCGCGGCCCATCCTGCGCGGCGTGAGCTTCGAGATTCCGGCGGGCAAGAAGGTGGCGGTGGTGGGGCCCTCAGGGGCGGGCAAGTCCACGCTGGCGCGGCTACTGTTCCGCTTCTATGATGTCGATGCTGGTCGTATCACCATCGACGGCCAGGACATCCGGCAGGTCACGCAGGCCAGCCTGCGCCGCGCCATTGGCATCGTGCCGCAGGACACGGTGCTGTTCAACGACACGATCGAATACAACATCGCCTATGGCCGGCCCGGAGCCTCGCACGAGGAGGTGGTGGCCGCCGCCCAGGCGGCCCACATCCATGACTTCATCCGCGCCACGCCCAAGGGCTACGACACCCTGGTGGGCGAGCGAGGGCTCAAGCTCTCGGGCGGCGAGAAGCAGCGCGTGGCGATCGCGCGCACGCTGCTGAAGAACCCGCCCATCCTGATCTTCGACGAGGCCACCTCGGCGCTGGACTCGGCCAACGAGCGCGCCATCCAGGCCGAACTGCAATCGGCCGCGCGCAACAAGACGGCGCTGGTGATTGCACACCGGCTGTCCACGGTGGTCGATGCGCACGAGATCCTCGTGATGGAGGCCGGGCGCATCGTCGAGCGCGGCACGCACGCGCAACTGCTGGCCCAGGGCGGGGCCTATGCCCGCATGTGGGCCTTGCAGCAAAGCGGGCAGGAATAGAAAGGCGCTCAGTCCTGGGCCGGTGCAGGGGCTGGACCCTGTGGCGGCAGGGAAGCGTCGGTGTCCGAGGCCGGACCGTCTTCCGGCCGGTGCTCGGCCTTGCGCTTGAGCTTTTCTTCCTTCTTGCGCTTCTTGGCCAGCTCACGCTGGCGCTTCTCGTAGGCGTAGTTTGGGGTGGGCAAGGAGATCCTTTCGTCGGCAGGGAGGGTCGTTCCCATCCTAACCCGGCATGGGCGCCAGGGCGAGCCCGGCCGTCGATATGCCAGACTCGCGGGCATGGCTCTCAAATCCACCATCTTCAAAATCGACCTGCAAATCGCCGACATGGACCGCGGCTACTACGCCGACCATGCCCTGACGATCGCCCGCCATCCGTCAGAAACCGACGAGCGCATGATGGCCCGTGTGCTGGCCTTTGCGCTCTACGCCGCCGAGGACCTCAGCTTCGGCAAGGGCCTGAGCACCAACGACGAGCCCGATTTGTGGCGGCGCGACCTCACCGGCGAGGTGCTGTTGTGGGTGGACGTGGGCCAGCCCGACGAAAAGCTCATCCGCAAAGCCTGCCACCGCGCGCAGCAGGTGGTGGTGCTCACCTTTGGGCGCGTGGCGAACGTGTGGTGGGCCCAGAATCGTCACCTGCTCGAGAGCCAGCCCAAGCTGCGCGTGCTGCACCTCCAGTCCGAGCACGTCGACGCCCTGGCCGCCCTGGTGGAGCGCACGCTGCGCCTGCAGTGCACCATCCAGGACGGGCACATCTGGCTGGGGCATGCGCAGCAGATGGTGGAGTTGGCCGTGCAGGAATGGAAGCCTTGGGGATGAGCCTCACTGCGCCACGTAGCGCCCGGGCTTGTGGTTCACGGCCAGGATGAGGTTGAGTGCCACGGCGCCCAGCAGCGACCACACCACCTGCATCGGCGCGACGATGAAGAAGGCCGCGGCCACGATGCAGCAGTCGATGACCATCTGCACCTGGCCGGCGCGCCAGCCGCGCGATTCCTGCAGGTACAGCGCGAGGATGCCCACGCCGCCCAGGCTGGCGCGGTGGCGAAAGAGCATCAGGAAGCCCGCCCCCATCAGCAGCCCGCCCATCACCGCGGCATAGGCCGGGTGCAGGCCGGCAAAGCCCAGCGCCATCGGGTGGAACTCGGCGAAGAGCGAGAGCAGGGCCACCGCGATGAAGGTCTTGAGCGTGAAGTCCCGCCCGAGCTTGCGCAGCGCGATCCCGTAGAAGGGCAGGTTGAGGAGGAAGAAGATCTTGCCGAAGCTGATGCCACTGGCGTAGTGCAGCAGGAAGGCCAGGCCGGCCGTGCCGCCGGTGAGCAGCCCCGTGTGGTTGAACATCACCACGCCCAGCGAGATGAACAGCGTGCCCGTCACCAGGGCCTGGGCGTCGTCGAAGAGGGAATGGCGTTCGATGGGGGCGGTGGCAGACACAGGTAACTCGGCACAGAACAAGGCCGCCAGTGTAGGCAAACCGGGCGTCACCCCCCTGGCGTTGGATCAAGCCGGCTGCGCGGCTGCAGCGCGGCGGCGCCAGGCGCGCCACACCCGCGCGCCCAGCAAGATGGCGATGATCAGCGCATACACGCCCACTTCAGCATAGTCGTTCTTGCCCGAGCGCATCCAGAAGAAGTGCAGCAGCGCCAGGCCGGCCACCGCGTACACGAGGCGGTGCAAGGCCTGCCAGCGCACCGCGCCCAGGGCCCGGATGGCCCGGTTGAAGGAGGTGGCCGCCAGGGGCAGCATCAACAAAAAGGCCGCAAAGCCCACCAGAATGAAGGGCCGCTTGGCGATGTCGCGGGCGATGTCATCCACGTAGAAGCCCATGTCGAACCAGGCGTAGCACAGCAGGTGCAGCACACCGTAGAAGAAGGTGAACAGGCCCAGCATGCGCCGAAAGCGCGCCAGGCCGTGCCAGCCGGTGGCGTGCCGCGCCGGCGTGACGGCCAGCGTGAGGCTGAGCAGGCGCAGCGTCCAGTCGCCCGTGCCGCGGGTCAGGGCCTCGGCCGGGTTGGCGCCCAGGGTGTCGGCCACCGCACCCCACATCAGGTGGGCCAAGGGCAGCAGGCACAGCACGAACACCAGCGGCTTGGCCGCCGGGTGCAGCAGGGTGCGCGAGGCGTTCACACCGTCAGTAGAACTTCTTGAGGTCCATGCCGGCATAGAGCTGACCCACCTGGGCCTCGTAGCCGTTGAACATCAGCGTGGGGCGCTTGCGGGTGAACAGGCCGTCCTCGCCGATGCGCCGCTCGGTGGCCTGGCTCCAGCGCGGATGGTCCACCGTGGGATTCACGTTGGAATAAAAGCCGTACTCGTGCGGGGCCGCCACGTTCCAGGCGGTGTCGGGCTGCTTGTCGGTGAAGCGGATTTTCACGAGGGACTTGCCGCTTTTGAAGCCGTATTTCCAGGGCACCACCAGGCGCAGCGGCGCGCCGTTCTGGTTGGGCAGCACCTCGCCGTACAGGCCGAAGGCCAGCAGCGTGAGCGGGTGCATCGCCTCATCCAGGCGCAGGCCTTCCACATAGGGCCACAACAGCACGCGCGAGTTGAGCCCGGGCATCTGGGCCTTGTCGGCCAGGGTGTGGAACTCGACGTATTTCGCGTTGCCCGTGGGCTCGACGCGGCGGATCAGCTCGTTGAGCGAATAGCCCACCCAGGGGATCACCATCGACCAGCCCTCGACGCAGCGCAGGCGGTAGATGCGCTCTTCCATCGGTGCGAGCTTCAGCAAGGTCTCGATGTCGTAGGTGCCGGGCTTGCGCACCTCGCCTTCGACCACCACGGTCCAGGGGCGCGTCTTGAGGCTGCCGGCGCGGCGGGCTGGGTCGGCCTTGTCGGTGCCGAACTCGTAGAAGTTGTTGTAGGTGGTGACGTCCTCGTAGGCGGTGAGCTTTTCCATCGTCATCGCACCGGCCAGCTTGCTGGGGGTGCCAGACAGTGCGGCCAGGCGGCCCGGGCCGCGGGTCTGGGCCAGGGCCTGCCGGCCAGCCCAGGCGGCCAGCGCGGCGCCGGCGGCCCCGGTGGCCATCCAGCGCAGCCAGTCGCGCCGGGCGGCATAGACCTCACGCGGGGTGATTTCGGAGGCGACCGGGTGGTCGTAGGTGCGGGCGTGTTTCAGGTAGCGCATGGCGGGCCTTCCAGGGACTTCACCGTTGGAAAGAGTGGCATCCGCCGAGGTTCCCTGCCGGCGTGGGGGCTTGTGCTCAGCGCCCCAGATCGTCGTGAAAGCCGGTGTCGATCACGTCCAGCCCCGAGGTGGTGGGGTTGTCGCCTTGCTGCGGATCCCGGTGGGTGACCCCTTCCAGCGCTGCCGGGTCGAAGAGCGTCAGGGCGTTGCGGGCCTGGTTGTCGCGGAAGCGCTTGCGCGAGAAGAGCTTGCGCTGGGCGTCGACAGGCAGGTCGGTGACGCGAATGATGTTGCGTGCGATCAACAGATCGATCACGTCCTCGAGCACCCGCACGAAGTCGGCATCCAGGGCCTGGAAGGCCTCCTGGCGCTGGGTGCTGCCGGCACTGAGGCCGAGGAAACCCTGGACCTCGGCATGGTCATCGGGCAGGAACTCCTGGGTCTCGGGCGTGGGCTCTCGGTGCAGGCTCACGACCACACCGTGGACATTGCGTGCGACGAAGGGCATGGTCGGCGGCCGCGCAGGTGGACAGGCTGCCGACTATACGCCCCCGCCGCCGGCGGCGTTCAAAGTTCGCCGTAGGAGTGCAGGCCCGACAGGAACATGTTCACACCCAGGAAGGCGAAGGTTGTGACGGCCAGCCCCACCAGTGCCCACCAGGCCGACAGCGTGCCGCGCAGGCCCTTCATCAGGCGCATGTGCAGCCAGGCCGCGTAGTTCAGCCACACAATCAGGGCCCAGGTCTCCTTCGGGTCCCAGCTCCAGTAGCCGCCCCAGGCCTCGGCAGCCCACAGCGCACCCAGGATGGTGGCGATCGTGAAGAAGGCGAAGCCCACCGCGATGGCCTTGTACATCACGTCGTCGAGCACCTCGTCGCTGGGCAGCCTGGCGGCGATGCGCCGGCGCAGCGAGAGGATGCCTCCCACGATCAGGGCCGAGACGCCGAAGTACACCGCCCAGTAGCTGCTGATGCCGCCGTCGGGCGTCTGGCGGAACACCAGCGGCTCGAAGCACAGCACCACCCCCAGCAGCCACAGCGGGGCCAGCTTGTACCAGCGCGTCTCGCCGGCCTGCTGCTTGATGAGATACGCGAAGGCCACCATCGCGGCGAGCGCGAAGGTGCCGTAGCCGATGAAGTTGGCCGGCACGTGCAGCTTCATCCACCAGCTCTGCAAGGCGGGCACCAGCGGTTGGATCTCGTGCGCGCCGCGCTCGACCGTGTACCACAGCAGAAAGCCCACCGCGGCGCTGACGATGAGCATCGCAAAGGCCCCCAGGCTGCGCACGTTCTCGCGCTGGCGGTACTGGTCCTCGTAATACAGCCAATACAGCGTGGTGAGCCAGCAGAACAGCACGAAGACCTCGTAGAGGTTGCTCACCGGGATGTGGCCGATGTCCGGGGCGATCTGGTGGCTCTCAAACCAGCGCACCATCGAGCCGATCAGGCCCATGGCCACGGCCGCCCAGGCCAGGCGCGAGCCCAGGCGCTCGGCCGTGGCGGTGTCGGTCCGGGTGAAGAAGCCGATCCAGTAGAACACCGTGCTCATGAAAAAGAGCAGGCTCATCCACAGGATGGCGCTCTGGCTGGACAGGAAGTACTTGAGCAGGAAGACCTTGTCGGCCTGGGACAGGTCGGCCCCGAAGCCGTCAGACACCCGCGCATAAAGAGCGATGGCCAGCAGTGAGGCGGCGCCCACCACCAGCGCCAGCACGCGCAGCGGGCGCCAGAACCAGCCCAGCCACACGGCGGCCGGCGCGGCGCCCACGAGGATGGCCTTCTCGTAGACGTCCATCGAGGCGGCATAGCGCTGGAAGGCGTAGCCCGTGCCGGCGACGATCAGCACGGCAAAGAGCCAGTCGAACCAGGTGCGCCGCGCGAAATAGCCTGGCGCGTCGAGCGAAAGCGTGGTGGTGTTCATCGGGCCTCCGGGGCGGCACCTTGCAGCAGGGCCTGCTTGAGGTGGTCGAATTCTCGGTCGGTGTCCAGGGTGTGGCGGGTGGACGACAGGGCCGTGGTCACACGGGTGTGGCCGCTTTGGCCCGGTGCGTCTTCGAGCCAGATCCACAGGCGGCGTTCCCTGACATAGAGCATCGCGAACACGCCGACGATGAGCAGCACGCAGCCCAGGTAGACCAGGGATTTGCCCGGGGTGCGGGCGACCTGGAAGACGCTGGCCTGCACCTGCTCGAAATCTTTCAGCTCCAGCAGCAGCGGGGCCGGGTAGTAAGCTTCGTCCGACAGCGACAGCACCGCCTGGGTCATGAAGGCGCGGGTGGATTCGTCCTGCGGCAGCGGTGCCAGGCCGGCCTGGGCGCGGCTGTCTTGCAGCAGCTCGAACAGCACGCCGTTGAGGATGCGGATCAGCACCTCGGAGGTGCGCGCCCGGTCGGTTTCGGGGACGTTGGCCTCCATGAACTCCGAAATCGCCTGCAGACCCCCCACCGGGGCCTCGCCGGGACGCACCGGCTCGGCGCCGGCGAACAGCGCCAGGCTGCGCAGGGCCGACACACGAAGCCGCTCGGCCAGGTCGGAGCGGGCCGGATCGACCGCTGCGCGCACGTAGCGCTGCACGGCGCGCTCGCGCATCGCCGGGTCGTGCAGGGCATCGCGCAATCGCATCCAGCCGTCCAAGCTGTCGGCCTCGTCGGCCGGAATGCGCAAGTAGCGGAAGCTCTCGGCCGGCGTGTCGCGCACGCCGGCCAGGAAGACGCGCCGGCCGTCGAGCTCCACCGGCAGCATGTAGTTGTGGAACTCGCGGGCCTGGCCCGAGGCGTCGCGCAGCTTGTAGGTCACCGAGGGCCCGACGTTGCGCAGACCCTTGTCGCTGCCCGGTGCGCCCGAGCCCAGGTGCTGCTGCAGGCTGGCCACCAGATCGACCTTGCGCACGTCGGTGGCGCCGGTATTGGCCTGGCCGAGGTTCTCGACATTGATCACCCGCAGCCCGGTGAATTCCAGCGTCAAGGGCTGGCCGTCGGGGGTGCGCAGCTCGGTGCTGCTGCCCACGGTGCCGGCCACCTCGAATCGGCGGCCCGGCCCGCCCATCGGATAGGCCCGCAGCGTCAGGCGCGAGCCCCCATCGTCAAAGCTGGATTGATAGATCGCCATGCCGGCGTGATAAAGCGGTTTGTTGACCTCAATGCGTGCCTGGCGGGTCTGGCCGGTTTGGCGGTCGTGCACCACCACCTCGCTGGCAAACAGCTTGGGCATGCCGGTCTCGTAGTACTCCACGATGAAGCGCTTGAGCTCCAGGTCGAAGGGCAGGGGCTGCAGCAGCACGCCGTCGGGCTGGTTGAGCAGGACCACACCCGAGCGCGAGCCCTCAGGCACCATCAGGTTGCCGCGGAAGGCGGCGGTGTCGGTGCTCAGCCAATGCTGGGGTGGCACCTCGCTGATGAGGCCGCCGCCGGCGTAGGGGCTTTTGCCGTTGAGCCACATCTGTGCACGCACCATCAGATCGCCGTCGAGCAGGCCGCCGATGCACACCAGCACGATGGCCGAATGCGCCGCCAGGTAGCCGAGCTTGTTGGCCGAGCCCTTCTTGGCGGCCACCATCACGCCGCGCACCGTCTGCCCGTCGCGGCGCACCTGCGCACGGGCTTTCCAGCCGTTGCGCTGCAGCAGGGCCGTCACCCGCTCGAAGACCGCCTCGCGCGGCTCGGCCACCACGCCCCGGGCCTTGTGATGAAAGGCCTGCAGCGCCTGCTCGCGCACCTGTTCCTTGTAGGCCTTGAGCTCATGGGCGATCTTGGGGGCGTTGCGCGCGATGCACAGCGAGGTCGACACCACCAGGAAGGCCAGGATGAGCAGGAACCACCAGGCGCTGTAGACCGCATACAACCCCAGCTGGCCGAACAGCTCGGCCCAGAAGGGACCGAACTGGTTGACGTAGTTCGTGAACGGCTGGTGCTGCTGCACCACGGTGCCGATCACCGAGGCGATGCAGATGACGGTCAGCAGCGCGATGGCAAACCGCATCGACGAGAGCATCTCGATGGCCTCGCGCCAGGCGCGTGATCCACGGGCGAGCTGCAGGCCGGAGGTGGCGGTCATGGGGCGTTCGGGTTGGAGCGTGCAAGCAAAAAAGGCGGGCATCCCTCCCAGGGGGCCCGCCTTCTTGCTGTGTGGGTCTCGGCTTGCGGGTCGCGGTGTCAGCGCAGACCGGCAATATAGTCTGACACGGCCTTGATTTCCACGTCGCTCATGCGGGCGGCGATGGCCGTCATCTGGGCGCTGTTGGCGCGCGCGCCGCTGCGGAAGGCGGTCATCTGGGCCACGGTGTAGTCGGCATGCTGGCCGCTCAGACGCGGGTACTGCGAAGGGATGCCCGAGCCGGCCGGGCCGTGGCAGGCCGCGCAGGCGGGCACGGCCTTCTCGGCGATGCCGCCGCGGTAGATGCGCTCACCCAGGCGGATGGTGTCTTTCTGGGTGGCCACGCCGGGGCGGGCTTGCTTGCTGGCGTAGAACGCAGCCACGTTGCGCATGTCCTCGTCGCTCAGCGTGGCGGCAAAGCCGGCCATCACCGCATTCTGGCGCTTGCCGGACTTGAACTCCTGCAGTTGCTTGACCAGGTACTCCGGGTGCTGGCCGGCGATGATCGGGTTGGCCGGTGTGCCCCGGCTGCCGTCTGCCGTGTGGCAGGCCACGCACACCTGGTTCGCGATCGCCTGGCCCTTGGCCAGGTCGGGCTTGGCGGGAGCTTGGCCAAGCGCCGCCATCGGGGCGGCCCACACAGTTGCGGCAAACAGCAGGGTGACGGTCGATTTCATGTCGTGGGAGGCAGTTGTAGGCCGAAGGCAAAACCCGCGGATTTTACAATGCCCATTCCATGCCCAGCCAATCCACCCCCTCCGGCGCCCGTGCGCCTTCCGCCCAGACCGACCCGGCCGCCCGTGCCGCGCTGGCCTGGCTGCACACCGCCCGATTCCTGACCACAGCCAGCGAACTGCACCAACTGCCGGTCAGCGAACGGCCGGAAATCGCCTTCGTGGGCCGCTCCAACGCCGGCAAGTCCACCGCGATCAACACCCTGGCGCAGCAACGCCAGCTCGCGTTCGCCTCCAAGACCCCGGGGCGCACCCAGCACATCAACCTCTTCGAGCTGGGCCCGCGCGACGCCGCCGATGCCCTGCTGGCCGATCTGCCCGGCTACGGCTACGCGGCCGTGGAGCGCAGCGCCAAGCTGCGCTGGCAGGCGGTGATGGCCGATTACCTCGCGCTGCGCCGCAACCTGGCCGGTGTGGTGCTGCTGGTGGATCCGCGCCAGGGCCTGACCGAACTCGACCACCAGCTCCTGCAGTTCGTGGCCCCGCGTGTGGGCAATGGCAGCGTGAAGCTGTTGGTGGTGTTGACCAAGGCCGACAAACTCACCCGCCAGCAAGCCGCGCAGGCCCAACGGGCCGCGCAAGAGGCCCTGGCCACCTACGTCACCGACGAGGCCGACGTCGGCCTGGCGCTGTTCTCGGGCCTGCGCCGTACCGGCCTGGACGACGTGGCCACCACGCTGCACGGCTGGGTGCACGGCGGCACCCCCGCGTAAACCCCGAGCGGCGCGGGTCGCCAACGCGACGCCGCCACCGCCGCGCCCGGCCGATACTCCAGGGCATCCTGCCCTGGGAGTGTTGCGCATGAGCCTGGAGACTTTCGACGTCGATCTGCCGCACGGCATCCGCCTGGCCTGCCGGGCCCAGGGGCCGCGCGAGGCGCCGGTGCTGGTGTTCCTGCATGGCTTTCCAGAGGCGGCCTTCATCTGGGACGAGGTCGGCGCGATGCTGGCCGGGCGCTTTCGCTGCGTGGCACCAAACCTGCGCGGCTACCCGGGCTCGTCCTCACCGGCCGAGGTCGAGGCCTACCGGGCCAAGCACCTGGTGCGCGACATCGCCGCCTTGATCGAGCACCTGGGCGCCCCCGTTGCCGCCTTGGTGGCCCATGACTGGGGCGGGGCGGTGGCCTGGAACCTGGCGGCACAGCAACCCGCGCTGATCGAGCGTCTGGTGATCGTGAACTCGCCGCATCCGGGCACTTTCTTGCGCGAACTGCAGCACAACCCGGCGCAGCAACGGGCCAGCGCCTACATGAACTTCCTGTGCCGCCCCGATGCGCAGGACCTGCTGGCCGAGAACGACTTCGCCCGCCTGTGGCCCTTCTTCACGAGCATGGGCGCCGGCGCCGACGGCCACGGCTGGCTCACCGAGGCGGTGAAGGACCAGTACCGCGCCGCCTGGCGCCACGGACTGACCGGGCCGCTGAACTACTACCGCGCCTCGCCCCTGCGCCCCGCCCAGGGGCAGGCCGACGCGATCCACGGCCTGCGCTTCGACGACGCCCAGGTGCGCGTGGAGCGCCCCACGCTGGTGATCTGGGGCGAGGGCGACATGGCCCTGCCGCCCTCGCTGCTGGACGGGCTGGAACACTGGGTGCCGCGCCTGGAATTGCTGCGCGTGCCCGGTGCCACGCACTGGATCGTGCACGAGCAGCCCGGTCTCGTGGCCGAGGCCATCGCCGGCTTCGTGCCGGACTGAACGTCAGCGGATCGGATCGTCCAGGTCCTGGATCAGGCTGTCCACCGCCCGCTGCATCAGCGAGCGCTCCTCGAGCAGGGTGATCAGCCCCTCGGACAGCAGCCGCTCCACGGCCCGGCGCGTCAGCGAATGCGACTGGCCCGCATGCTGGCTGGCGAACATGAAGAACTGGCCGTTGTCACTGCTCCACATCAACTGGGCCGTGACCCACTGGCCCTGCACGAACATGTGATACCACGAGCCCGGTGTGAGCTGGGCCAGCCAGGCTTGCCGGGCCAGCCGGCCGGCCTCGGTCTCGGTCTGGTCCATCAGGCCCACCGGCACGGTGGGCAGCACGCTGCGGTCCACCGGCGCGTCGGGCCCGGGCGGCAACGGGTCGGGCTCGTCGCGCAACTGCTGCACGATCTGCTCGGGCGTGAGCGCTTCGGCAGGCGACGGTGCCGGCGGTGCCTCGCCGCGCAGCACCGCGCCATGGTGGGCCGCCAGCTCGGCCAGGATCGCGTCGCGCTGGGCCGCGGGCCAGGCGATCAGGTCCAGGCCGCGGTTCAGGCTGGCCAGCAGCTCGGGCCGAAGGGCGCGCAGCCGGGCCCGGTCGGCCGGGGCCGTCAGCGGCTGCATGCTCCACAGCAGCTCGTCGACCGTGTGCATCAGCTCCTGGGCCTGGGCGGAATGTTCGCCGTGGCGGGCTATGGCCTCGACCATCGCGTCCACCCAGGGACCGAAGAGGAAGTCGCGCAGCGACTGGCTGAGCGAAGCCCCCTGCATCTGGCGCACCTGCTGGCGCAGCACGCCGCGCAACTGGTCGGCCCGCTCGATGCGCTGCAGCTTCTCCAGTGCCGCGCGCGAGCGCTCCAGTGCCTCGCGGCTGCGCTCGTCGATGAAGTGATTGATGTCGTCCTGGCCCTTCAGGAAGTGCTGCGCCTGGGGCGCGGGCAGCGCGACGATGCGGTCGATCACGCTGCGGGCGAACGCCATGAAATCGCGCAGGCGTTCGTCCTGCGGGTCGTCATAACCCGCGCAGTGGGCCGACAGGCGGTTCAGGAGCTGCCAGACCGGATGGTCGGACTGGCGCACCAGGGCCGGGTCGCGTTGTGCCAGCCCGAGCACCGCCGGCTTGAGCCGCCCCAGCAGGCTGCGCACGGCATCGATGAGCTTCGGGTCGGCCAGGATCTGGTCGAACAGGCGGTTGACCAGCGTCTGCGCCTCGGCGGCGGCCCCGTCCAGCGGCGTCGGGTGGCTGCGGCTCACCCGTTCGAGCAGCCGGCCCAGCGTGCCCGAATCGGTGAGCTCGAAGCCTGTGCCCCCCGCCGGCACCGCCGGCGCGGCCGAGGGCACGGCCCGGAAGGCCAGGGGCTGCACACCCAGGGCTTCCAGCCGGCGGCAGATCTGCTCGTATTCGACCTTGAGCGCCTCGGCCAACCGGGCCCCGGCCATGCGCAACAGCAGCATGCGCGACTCGGCCGACACCCGCAGCTCGTGGGTCGAGCGGCTGAGCGCACGGGCAAACACTTCCGGGCGCAGCGGGTTGGCCTCGCGGCGGATCTCCTGCCAGCCGCGCACCGCGGCCATGAAGGCCTGCACCTCCCGCAGCTCCCACTCGGCCTGCTGGTCGATCTGGGCGATCACCCGGGAGATCTCGATGTCCTCGGCCGCCTGGCCCTCGTCCACCAGGCTCAGGTCGTCCAGACTCAGGGCCAGCGGCTTGCGCGGGGCCGCCCGCGCGGCGCCGGAATCGGTCATCGCCTCGCGCACCCCCTGGGCGATGAGCTCCTGCAGCGAGCGTATCCAGTCCGCCTTGCGGGCCTGCAGCACCTCCATCAGCGCGAAGAACTGCCGGCGGTCCTGAGCCAGCGCCATCTGGGCATTGGGATTGCGCAACTCTTCCAGCGTGCGCTCGACCACATCGCGGGCCAGCAGCGGCACGCCCTGGACGATGGAATCAAGGGAAGTCGACAGGGCGGGTGGGTGGCTCATGAAAGAAGGGGCGTGGTGTCCCGTATTGTTGAGCCCGGCGCGGGGCGGCGCAATCCCGATGAGCCTGCCACAGGGGCATGGCTTGACCACAGAATGTAAAAAAGGGCCGCATGCGCGGCCCTTTTTTGAGGCGAGCTGCCTGGGGGACTTACATGTCCATGCCCATGCCGCCCATGCCCCCCATGCCGGCACCGGCGGCCGGGGTCTCGTCCTTCGGCGCTTCGGCCACCATGGCTTCGGTGGTGAGCATCAGGCCGGCGACCGAGGCGGCGTTCTGCAGGGCCGTGCGGGTCACCTTGGTCGGATCCAGGATGCCCATCTCGATCATGTCGCCATAGGTGCCGTTGGCGGCGTTGTAACCGAAGTTGCCCTTGCCTTCGAGCACCTTGGCGATCACCACGCTGGGCTCGTCGCCGGCGTTGGCCACGATCTGGCGCAGGGGCTCCTCGACGGCGCGCAGCACGATCTTGATGCCCGCTTCCTGGTCGGGGTTGTCACCCTTGATCTGGCCGGCCGCCTGCTTGGCGCGCAGCAGGGCCACGCCACCGCCAGCGACGATGCCCTCTTCCACGGCCGCACGGGTGGCATGCAGGGCGTCTTCGACGCGGGCCTTCTTCTCCTTCATCTCGACCTCGGTGGCCGCACCCACCTTGATCACGGCCACGCCACCGGCCAGCTTGGCCACGCGCTCTTGCAGCTTCTCGCGGTCGTAGTCGGAGGTGGCTTCCTCGATTTGCACGCGGATCTGCTTCACGCGGGCTTCGATGTCGGCCGCGGCACCGGCGCCATCGATGATGGTGGTGTTCTCCTTGGCCACTTCCACGCGCTTGGCCTGGCCCAGGTCGGCCAGTTGCACCTTCTCGAGCGTCAGGCCCACTTCCTCGGAGATCACCTTGCCGCCGGTCAGGATGGCGATGTCCTCCAGCATGGCCTTGCGACGGTCGCCGAAGCCCGGGGCCTTGACGGCGCACACCTTCAGGATGCCGCGGATGGTGTTCACCACCAGCGTGGCCAGGGCTTCACCTTCCACTTCCTCGGCGATGATCAGCAGCGGACGGCCGGCCTTGGCCACCTGCTCCAGCGTGGGCAGCAGGTCGCGGATGTTGCTGATCTTCTTGTCGTGCAGCAGCACGTACGGGTTCTCGAGGATCGCGGCCTGCTTCTCGGGGTTGTTGATGAAGTAGGGCGACAGGTAACCGCGGTCGAACTGCATGCCTTCCACGACATCGAGTTCGTTGTCCAGGCTCTTGCCGTCTTCGACGGTGATCACGCCTTCCTTGCCCACCTTGTCCATCGCGTCGGCGATGATCTTGCCGATGGATTCATCGGAGTTGGCGGAGATGGCGCCCACCTGAGCGATCTCCTTGCTGGTGGTGGTGGCCTTCGAAGCCTTCTTGAGCTGCTCGACCAGGGCGGCGACGGCCTTGTCGATGCCGCGCTTCAGATCCATCGGGTTCATGCCGGCGGCCACGTACTTCATGCCCTCGCGCACGATGGCCTGGGCCAGCACGGTGGCGGTGGTGGTGCCGTCACCGGCGTTGTCGCTGGTCTTGGACGCCACTTCCTTGACCATCTGGGCGCCCATGTTCTGGAGCTTGTCCTTCAGCTCGATCTCCTTGGCCACGGACACACCGTCCTTGGTCACGGTGGGGGCGCCGAAGGAGCGCTCGAGCACCACGTTGCGGCCCTTCGGGCCCAGGGTCACCTTGACCGCATTGGCCAGGATGTTCACGCCTTCGACCATGCGGGCGCGGGCTTCACCGCCGAAAACGACGTCTTTAGCTGCCATAAGAAATTCTCCGGATTCGTTGCTGAGATCTGTTCAGACGGGGGTGGCAGGATTACTTTTCCACCACGGCGAAGAGGTCTTCCTCGCGCATGACCAGCAGTTCTTCGCCGTCGACCTTGACGGTCTGGCCGCTGTACTTGCCGAACAGCACACGGTCACCGACCTTGACGTTGGGCGCCACGAAGTCGCCCTTGTCATTGCGCTTGCCCGGACCCACGGCCAGGACCTCACCCTGATCGGGCTTCTCGGCGGCGTTGTCAGGGATGACGATGCCCGAAGCGGTCTTGGTTTCGTTTTCCAGGCGCTTGACGATCACGCGATCGTGCAGAGGACGAAGTTTCATGACATCTCCTAAGAGTGAGAACCAACTTCTGGTTGATGGCTGATGCGATAAAGCACCAACTTGATAGGCATGATCGGCGGGGAATCCGACCCAACAGGCCTGCCCCGGGATCATTAGCACTCATGTTGGATGAGTGCTAACAGCGACGAATTATAGGGGTGGGTGCAGCTTCTTCAAGAGGGCGTCTCGGCCCCCCGGTGTTCAGCCCGCAGCACCCATGCAGCGCCAGCCGGGAGGCTGTTGGAAGGCGTGCAGGCATCTATCGATACATGTGGATCGATAGTCAATCGCAATGCCGCAGTGGGTCGGCACGAGGCCTACGGCGCCTTGCACCGCCACGCCCAGGGCTCGCGGCCGGTCGTCCACGCCGCCGGACCGGGGGCC
The DNA here is from genome assembly GCF_046289365.1 of Caldimonas sp. Taxonomy (NCBI): domain Bacteria; kingdom Pseudomonadati; phylum Pseudomonadota; class Betaproteobacteria; order Burkholderiales; family Sphaerotilaceae; genus Caldimonas; species Caldimonas sp. The sequence continues at coordinate 35,850 of NZ_JBKBVU010000003.1, forward strand.
GTGCCGCCTGTGGCGCACGCGCGCGCAATCGTTCGAGAGCGGGCTGGTGGTGCGGGAGGACGCGGTGTGGCGCTGAAGCCGGGGGTCACCGTCCGTGGCTCGCGTTGCGCATCGCCTGCGCCAGCCCCGCGTGGCCCTGCGTCTCCAGCCCCTGGATGGCGCCGGCGCGGTCGCGGGCCTCGTGGTGCTGGTTCAGCTTGCGCTTGCCGTCCAGGCGCGTGATGCGCACCTCCAGCCCCACGATCTTGCCCAGCATGGCGGCCAGATAGTCGGGCGGCGCATCGCCCATCTTCCACGGCACCGGCTGCGTGGCTTCATGCACGCGCGTGAGCCGCGCCACCAGCCCGCGCAGGAACTTTTCGTCATCATGCACATGCACCGTGCCGTGCGCATGCACCACCTCGTAGTTCCAGGTGGGCACGCGGCGGTGGGTGTCGTGCTTGCCCGGGTACCAGTTGGGCGAGATGTAGCCCTCCACCCCGCGGAACACCACCAGCACTGCATCGCCGCTCACCACCTCCTGCCACACCGTGTTGGCCCGCGCCACATGCGCCAGCAGCACCCCGTGCGGGCCCTGCGCCGGGTCCAGCAGGAAAGGAATGTGCTGCGCCTCCAACCCCGCGGCGGTGTGCGTGACCATCATGCCCAGCGGGTGGTCGTTGATGATGCGGTGCAGCTGCTCGGGGCGGGTTTCGGCGAAGTGAGGGGGGAGGTACATGGTGGGGGCTCCGGCGCTGGCGCGTGCGGGATGGGGAAGGGACGGCCCGGTACTGTGCCTGCAAAGAGGCAAGGGCCTCAAGGCCCAACGGCGGGCCCGGGCAACTCAGTTCCCCCCCAAAAGGGGGAATTGGCTGGGTGGCGGCCTCAGGCAAAGTGCGCCTTGCGAAACCTGCGCCAGTTTGCATGAAATTCAGTGCTGTACAAATATCCAGACAATGCCTCGAGGCGCAGGCTGGGCGAGGCTTGCAGCCCGATCGGGCCGTCGGCGTTAGGAAGGCAGTCGACGGTGTTATGCAGCAGTTTTGCTTCCTATAACACGTTAGCGCTATGAAACCTAGAACCATCGCACTTCAAATCATTTGTTGCGTAATTGGGGCCTTCCTCATCTCCGTCGAGTTCATTGCAACGAAGAGTATTTCCGAGAGTGGTTTATTCTTTGGTTGGTTATTTTTCTTTGCCGCAAGCATCCTCGGCGCCGATCACGCGGCCAATGCAAGCACAACGTCCAGGCGCTTTTTCAAATTACTCGTGGTGATCTCCGCGCTTCCATTCATTGCTCTATGTGCATATCTACTAATCAGCGCACCTGATGCAAGCCCGCTCGCCATGTTCGGGCAGGTAGCGAAGATCCTTCTGTTCAGTGTGTGCGTGGCTGCCATCGCCATGGAAAGCCATCCGTTTGTTCAGCGAGCTTTGAAAGCCTGCGGGTTTTCGGTGCCTAAGAATGAGTGCTCGCGCTAACAATTCCGTCGAGAGGGACCGCCCACAAGCTGCGCTTGTGGGTTCCCTTCGCGGCTTTGCCGCTACGGCGGCCCCTCACGTCAAACGTTAGGCATCACAATCCTCGACGCTCCTAGCGCCCAGGTTCAGAAAGGCGAGAGTTCATATGAAGCGCTGCTATCTAGCAATCTTTGGTCTCCCCAAACCGCAGCCTGAGCACGCGAAAATCGTGGAAGTCATCCGAGCAGCGTCCGGTGGCGAATTCAAGCAGTTCATCGTCCCTGGCGGCATCGGGTTCATGTACGAATCCGAGGAGCTGCCGTGGAATCTCTCGTTCTCGCGAATTCTTCACAACGGCGATACGAAGCTGATCGTTGAAATTGGCGAGAAGGTTCTTCTTGAAGGCTATGGTGCCGCACAGGGGTGGCTCAATACTCGCCGGCCGCGGCAATGATGCCTAACCCTTCCATCGAGGGGACGTCTTACAGCCGGCTTCGCCGTCTGCAAGCCGCCCCTCATGTCAAACGTTAGGTGTCGTGTCCCGGATGATTGATCACAACGTGGGCGTTTCGCTCGTCGGCATGTACGAAATCAAACGGATCGACAACGATTACTTCGATGGCGAATGACGCCCAACCAGCCCATGCAGCCGATCCGCTACCGTGGGCTGGCCTCCGGTGTGTCCACGTCAATGTGTGTATTGCTGGGATAGCTCCGCGGCAGCACAAGTCCGTGGTCGGGGTGTCTTGAGCACCAACAACCGGGGAAGGCGATGAAACGTGACCATGGGCACCAGCCCGAACACCCCACGACGACCGACAAGGACGCGCAGTTCTGGGACAAGGCGGCGCGGAAGTACGCCGCCTCTGCGATTGCGGACGAGGCCGGGTTCGAACGGACCTTGGCGCGCACGCGGGCGCTCATGCCTGCCGGTGCGCGGGTGCTGGAGCTGGGCTGTGGCACCGGGACGGCGGCGCTTCGCCTGGCCGACGCGGCGGAGAGTTATCTAGCCACCGACCTGTCCACCGGCATGATCACCATCGCCGAGGAGAAGCTCGCAATGCCTGACCACCAAGGGCTCAGGGGCCGGCTTCGTTTCCGGCAGGCCACGGCAGACGCCTTGGCGCGAGAAGGCGAGCGCCATGACGTGGTGATTGGCTTCAATGTCCTGCATCTGGTGGGCGACCTGCCCGCGGTGCTCGGCCAGGTCCGGGCCTTGCTGGCGCCGGGCGGGCTCTTCATCTCCAAGACGCCCTGCATCGCTGAGATGAACCCGCTGATCCGGCTGGCCGTGCCCGTGATGCAGTGGGTGGGGCTGGCGCCGAGCGTGACGACGTTTTCTGCAGCGGGCCTGGAACAGGCGATCCGTACGGCCGGATTCGACATCCTGGCCACGGAGCGGCACGGCTCGAAGAAGCGGGACTGGCGCCCGTTCATCGTTGCCCGAGCGTTTTGAACGGCGGCAGGGCGGCGGTCTTGGGTCAGCGAGCCTGCGACACGCCAGCGACGCCCCCCTCCCTGCCAGGGGTCATCGTGCAGGCCGAAGACGCCGGGGTGGGGGTGGGGCCAAGCTCGCGCCAGGTGGCGCCGGGGGCTTGGCTGACGAGTTGGCGCTCGACGGCGGCCAGTGCGTTGGCCAGGCGGTCGATCTGGCCGGACTGCCATTGCGGCGCGCTGTAGGCTTCGGCCAGTTGGGCGCGGAGCCGCGCATACTCTTCCTGCAGGACGGGGTTGTTCATGGAGCGGGTCCTCACGCGGGGGTGGGGTCAATATGAACAAGGCCGGATGCGCGAGCCACCCCCTGGTTGGAGGCGGCCCCGGCATTCGCGGGGGGGGGGGCGCCGAAGGGGCATCGACGTGTATCGATGGTGCCGCACGGCAGCGCGGCAGGCGGTCGGTGCGGTGGCATGGCGGGCTGTCAGCGGGTTCCGACCGCCGTGGCCTCTGGTGGGGTGGTGCTCAGCGCGGCTTCGATCAACGGCTTGGCCCACTGCGGTGTGGCGCGCAGCGCCTGCGCATCGTCGGCCCGCGGGTGGATGAGCCGCCCGCGGCGCAGTTCCAGCAGCAGGCGCGGGTCGGGGATGGGCTCGCCCGGCGCGGCTTCGGCGCTGTTGTCGTACACCTGCAGGTGGGCGAGGTGGGGCATCAGGGCGATGAGGTTGGCCAGGGCGCGCGGGTAGCGCTGGCGGATGCGGTCTTCGGGAATGTCGTGGCCGCCGGCGCGCACACGGGCCCGCACGCGGGCCAGGTGGTGCTCGGGGGTGTCGAGGCCGCAGAACCACATCAGCACGTCGTGGGTGCGGGTGGCGTCCCGCAGGCGCTGGGCGATGGTGGTGCCGCCCAGGGTGGTTTCGAAGGCGTGGTGGCGGCCCTGGGCCAATGCCTCGTCGAGCCGGCGCAGGCCTTCGGTCCAGGCCAGGCCGCTGGCCTCCTCGGGCGTGGCGAGGCCGGCCGCGACGAGTTCACGTGCGTAGGTGTCGGGGTTGAACCAGGTCAGGCCCTGGCGGGTGAGCAGGTGGCCGCCCAGCGAGCTCTTGCCGGCGCCGTTGACGCCAGCCAGCACGAAGAGGACGGGGCGCGGGGCGGACGGCGGCTTCTTCAATAGCTGGCCCCGGCCTTGACCTCACCGCCCAGGCGGGCCGGGCCGTCCATCAGGCCGCGCAGGCGGTCGCCGGCCTCGGGGGTGTTCAGCACGGCCAGGCGCTCGTCGAAGCGGCGGCGCAGGGCGTCCAGGGCGGCCTCGGCCGGGTCGGCGGCGCGCTGGGCGCGTGCCAGCAGCTCGGCATAGGCCTGCACGGGCAGGATCACCGCCTCGGGCTGCTGGTGGTTGGTGACCAGCACGGGGCCTTGCGTCTGCAGCTGACGCATCACGCCGCGCCAGCCGAGTTTTTTCACGTCGGACGCGGGCGTGCGGTGGAGCTGGTCCACGGGCGGGACGGGCTGGGTCTTGAGGACGGCGGACATGGCAGGCTCCCGGACAGCGTGCACCTATCTTAGGCCAAAAGGGGAATTTTGGCCAAAAGGGGTCCATTGGATTCAAGCACGGGCCGCAGGCGCCACAGCGAGGTCACCTCCGAACGCCGGGCCCGGAACAGCGGGTCGGACGGGTCGGCGGCCTTGGGGTGACGGGGGCGGATGTCGTGGCGGCCGGCCACAGTCAGGCCCGCCTCGGCGATCCAGCCCAGCAGCTCGGCCCGGGGGCGCAGGCCCAGGTGCTCGGCCAGGTCGGACAGGATCAGCCAACCCTCGCCGCCGGGCGTGAGGTGGGCTTTCAGGCCGGCCAGGAAGGCGCGCAGCATGCGGTGGTCGGGGTCGTAAACGGCCTGCTCCAGCGGCGAATGGGCCCGTCCAGGCAGCCAGGGCGGGTTGCACACGATGAGCGGGGCGCGGCCGTCGGGGAAGAGGTCATCGCCGCTGAGCGTCACGCGATCGGCCAGGCCCAGGCGCTGCAGGTTGTCGCGCGCGCAGGCCAGGGCGCGGGGCGAGGTGTCGGTGGCCACCAGCTTGCGCACGCCGCGCCGGGCCAGCACGGCGGCCAGCACGCCGGTGCCAGTGCCCACATCAAAGGCCCGCTCGGGGGGCGGGGAGGGCAGGGGCGTGGTGGCCACCAGATCGACGTATTCCCCCCGCACCGGTGAGAACACGCCGTAGTGGGCATGGATGCGCGCGCCCAGGGCCGGCACCTCCACGCCCTTGAGCCGCCATTCGTGGGCGCCGATGGCGCCCAGCAGCTCGCGCAGCGACAGCACACAGGGCGCCTCGCAGGGGCCGAAGGCTTCTTCGCAGGCGGTGCGCACCTCGGGCGCGCGGCGCAGCGGCAGCGCGTAGTGGGCCTCGAAGGGCAGCAACACGAGGTTGAGGCGGCGGGCCTTTTCGGCCTGGGCCTTGCGCTGCAGGTGGAAGGCATGGGCGAGCGGGTCGGTGCCCGGGGCCGGTGCGGGCGGCGGCTTGCGCGGCGGGCGGTCGAGCCGCCGGGTCAGGGCCACGAGCAACTGGCGGGCGTTGTGGTAGTCGCCGCGCCACAGCAGGGCGGTGCCTTCGCTGGTCAGGCGCAGGGCGGTGTCGGCCGTGGTCTGGTCGTCGGCCACCACCACGCGTTTGGGCGGCGGCAGGCCCGCCTCGGAATGCCAGTGGGCCTCATGGGACCGGCCGTCTTCGGTCCAGCGCAGGGTCGAGATGTCAGTGGGCATGCGCCACTGTAGCGGCTGGGCTGTCGTGCGCCAGCGGTGGCAGCCGGTCGAACCAGGGCTGGGCCTGCTCGAGCTGGGCCGCCAGCTGCAGCAGCGTGGCTTCCTCGCCGAAGCGGGCGATGAACTGCACACCCAGCGGCAGGCCGTTGGCGCACCAGTGCAGCGGCACGCTCATCGCGGGTGTGCCGGTGAGGTTGGCCAGCTGGGTGAACGGCACATGGCGCAGGCTGTCGAGCGCGATCTGGTCGATCACCGGGGCCAGCACGCCCAGGCGGTGCAGGCCGCCCAGCAGGCCGGTGGCGCACAGAACCGTGAGCAGGCTTTCCTGCCAGGCGGGCGGGTCGCCGGTGCCATGCACCACAGGCGGGCCCGCCAGCGTGGGGGTGAGCAGCAGGTCGTGCTGCTGGTGGAAACGGCCCAGCGCGCGGGCGAAATCGTTCCAGCGCCAGAGGTGGCGCGTGGCGGTGCCAGCCGAGGTGGCACGGCCCAGGGCGGCCAGCACGCGGGTGAGCGGTTCGAAATCGCTCTCGCGTGCGCCCTGTTCGCACGCCTGGCTCACGCTGGCGGCCACCACGCCGAAGTAGAGGTGCAGGTAGGTCTGGGCCAGCGCACGGCCGTCGATGTCGGGGGCGCCCGGCACCACCTCGTGCCCGAGTTGGCGCAGCAGATCGACCGTGTGCTCGACGGCGGCCACGGCTTCGGCGTGCACCGGCGTGCCCAGCGGCGAGGCGGTGGTGTAGGCGATGCGCAGGCGCGGGGGCGGCTGGCGCATCAGTTCGACATAGGGTGCCGGCGGCGGCGGGATCTGGAAGGGGTCGCCCGGTTCGGGGCCGGACAGCACATCCAGGGCGAGTGCACTGTCGCGCACGCTGCGCGAGATCACCCCGTCGCTGGAGGCGCCGTACCAGACTTCGCCGAGCGCCGGACCCACCGATACGCGCCCGCGCGAGGGCCGCAGGCCGAAGAGCCCGCAGCAGGCCGCCGGGATGCGGATGGAGCCGCCGCCATCGTTGCCGGCGGCCATGGGCACCACCCCCGCGGCCACGGCGGCGGCCGCGCCCCCGCTGGAGCCGCCCGGGGTGTGGTCCAGGTGCCAGGGGTTGCGGCTGGGCCCCAAAGCGCGCGGGTCGGTCACGCCCTTGAGGGCCAGTTCGGGCAGGCGGGTCTTGCCGAAGATCACCAGGCCCGCGGCCTTCAGGCGGCGCACGATGCTGCTGTCCTGGGCGGCGGGGCGCGTGAAGGCCCGGCTGCCCTGGCCGGTGGGCAGCCCGGCGATGTCGTGCACGGCATCCTTCACGAGGAAGGGCACCCCGCCCAAGGGTCCCGAGGGACGGCCATGGGGCCAGGCCTCGATCTGGGCGCGGGCCTCGCCTTCCATCAGCCGCGCGAGCGACTGGATGCGCGGCTCGACCCGGTCGAGCTGTTGCAGCGCGAGATTCAGCAATTCGCAGGCACTGACCTCGCCGCGGGCCACGGCGGCGGCCAGGGCGGTGGCGTCATGGCGCAGGTACTCGGCGTGGTGCATGCGCCGCCGCGTCAACGCTTGCGCGTGCGGGCCGCCGGTGCTTCGGCGCTGCCCTGTTGCAGCCCTTCGGTCATGCCGATGAGCACGCCGCTGACCAGCGTGGAATAGCCTTCGAGCAGGGCCTGGGCGGTGCGCAGGCCCATGGCCCGGCTCTCGCGCAGGCTGGTGCGCGCCTGCGCCAGGAGCTGCTCGACGGTGTCCGCCGCCTGGGCGCCGGTGTGGGTGCCCTTGAGCTTCATCGCATCGAGCACGGGCTGCCAGGCACCTTGCACGGGGCCCGCCGCGTCCTGGATGGCCTTGCCCACGGTGGTGAAGAAGACGTCTTCCATCTTCTCGAGATTGGCCAGCGCGGTCTTGAGCGGGCCCTGCTGCAGGTCGGCTCCCTGGGAGACGAATTGCTGCAAGGCGGTGCGGTGCGCCTGCACGGCCTTCAGCAAGGCGGCATCCATGCCGTCGAAGGCTTTCTCGAGGAGCTTTTGCACGTCGATGGTGCTGCCCGGGTTCTGGGCCGCGCCGGCCGAGGCCGCCTGGGTGACGGCCTGCAGCACGCTGCGCACGTTCTGCAGTGTGAGCTCGCGCCCCTGCAGGGCCTTGAGGGTGGCCGCGCTCACCGCCTTGCGCAGCGCCTCGCCCTGGCCGGCGGTGGCCTGGGCGAACATCTGGATCAGGGCGTCCTGGTCGATGCCGGATTTCGTGCTCATGCGCGTCTCCTCGTCTTTTCGTTGCGGCGGCCGCGCCCGATGCGGCACCTGCCGCTTTATAGGCGGGATCACGCGCGCTGACCAGGGGGTGGGCCAGCACGGACTGCACCACCGCAACGAAAGGACGAGAATGCCGCGATGGACTTCCTCGAACACCTCGACCCCGGCATCACCGTCATCGACACCGGCTTTGTGCGGCCGCGATTCGATGCGGCCTACCTGATCGTCGAAAACGGCCGCGGCGCGTATGTGGACACCGGCCCCAACAGCGCCGTGCCACGCCTGCTGGCGGCTTTGCAGGCCCGGCAGATCGCCCCCGAGCAGGTCGATTGGCTGATCGTCACGCACGTGCACCTCGACCACGCCGGCGGCGCGGGCCTGCTGCTGCAGCACCTGCCGAACGCAAAGCTGGTGGTGCATCCGCGCGGGGCGCGGCACCTGATCGACCCGCGCCAGCTCATGGCCGGCGTGCGGGCGGTCTATGGCCCCGAGGTGGCCGAGCGTGACTACGGCGAGCTGCAACCCGTGCCGCCCGAACGTGTGCTGGAAACCCACGATGGCCTGGTGCTGGAGCTGGCGGGACGGCCGCTTCACTTTGCCGACACGCCGGGGCACGCCCGCCATCATCACTGCATCTGGGATGAAGCCAGCCGCGGCTGGTTCACCGGCGACACCTTCGGCATCGCCTACCCGGATCTCGTCACGGCCGATGGCCGCTACGCCTTTCCGACCACCACGCCGGTGCAGTTCGAGCCCGAGGCCCTGCACCGCTCGATCGACCGGCTGATGGCATACGACCCGCAGGTGATGTTCCTCACGCACTTTGGCGCCACGCGCGCGGTGGCCGCGCAGGCGGCCATGGTGCGCGATCAGCTCGATGCGATGGTGCGCCTGGGCCGGTCGGTCGCAGACCGGCCCGACCGCGATGCACGCCTGCGTGCGGGCCTGGCGGCGCTGTATGGTGCTGAATACCGGCGCTGCGGCGGCGCGCTCGACGACGAGCGCGTGCAGGCGCTGCTCGAAGGCGACGTGGAACTCAACGCCCAGGGCCTGGGCGTGTGGCTGGACAAGCAGGCGGCCGCGACCGCCTGATCAGCGGCGCGGGCCGCGGGGGCGGTCCGGGCCTTCACGCCGGGGCGGGCGGTCGCCGCCTCGCGGCGGACGGTCTCCGCGCGGGGGCGGGCGTCTGTCATCAGCTCCTCCTCCTTGCGCCTCGCGCAGCAGATGGTGCATCTGCCCCGGGGGCATGTTCTTGCTGGCGGCGAATTCGTTGATGCTCAGGCCGCTGTCGCGGTAGGCCTTGCTCAGCTCGGCCAGGAAGGCCTGCCGCTGCGCGCGCTCGGCTCGGGCTGTCTCCAGCAGGCCGTCCAGCGCGTCGGGCGCAATGCCCTTGAGGGCGCAGAAGTTCTCGCGGGTCAGTGTGGTGGTCTCGAAGGCCCGCAGCAGGCCGGCGCGGAACTGGCGTTCGGCGCGCTGGGCTTCGCGGTGCTTGGCACGGGCCTGTTCGCGTTGAGCTTGGCGTTGGGCCTTGCGACGGGCCTGGGCCTGCGGGTCGGCCGCCTGGGCCACGGGCGCGGCCTGCCCCTCACGCGGCGGATGCAGCGGGCCACGGCGCTGCTCGCGGCGTTGCAGCAAGGTTTCCAGCGCGATTCGGCGGTGTTCTTCACTCAGTTCGCCGGCGGGCTGGCCGTCGAGATCGAAGCGTTGTGTGCCGGTGCTCACCGCCTTGAGATAGGCGTCACTGAGCGTGTAGCGGCGAAAGAAGGCCGACAGCACCGGCTTGGGGAACACGCCTGGCGCACGTTCGTTGATGTCCACCTGGATGCGCAGCTTCAGCGGCTTGGGCTCGCCGCCGAACAGGGCGGGAAAGCGCGCGCGCAGCTCCTCGGCACAGGCCTTGACCGTCATGGCAGGCGGCTGCGCGGGCGCTGTGGGGGGGGCAGCGGTCGCTGTGACATCGGCCGGGGCGGCCTGGGCGGACAAGAGCGGCTCGGTGGGCACCGGCGGGGGCGGCGGGACGTCTGCCCCTTCGGGCGGGGGGAGGTTCGGGGTGTCGGCGTTCATGACGGTTCGCGGCGTGAAGCGGCGATTGTCGCCGCTTCGACGGCCTGATGCCATGCGCGAGCGCTGCGTTGCCACGGTTCGGCTTAGCATCGCCCCATGAGCAACGACCACGAAGCGGCGAGGGCGTCGCGCCGGGCCCGGGCCGTGGGCCTGCTGGGCCTGGCCTCAGGCATGGGCATCGGACGCTTTGCCTTTACGCCGCTGCTGCCGCTGATGCAGGCCGAGGGGCTGAGCCTGACCGCCGGCAGCCAGTTGGCGGCGGCCAACTACCTGGGTTACCTCGCCGGGGCCTTGGCTTGCATGGCAGGCCATCCGCGTGCCGGTGCGGCGGCTCGGGCCGGCTTGCTGGGCGTGGCCGTATGCACCTTGGCGATGGCGGTGTCGCCGGGGCTGGTGATGGCCTGGTGGTGGCGTTTTGCGGCGGGCGTGTGCAGTGCCTTCGTGCTGGTGGGAGTGTCGGCCTGGGCGATGGGCTGGCTGGCGAAGGCAGGCCGCCCGGCTGCGGCGGGCGGCGTGTTTGCCGGCGTGGGCGTGGGCATGGCGGTGGCCGGCGGCATCGCCTGGGTGGCCGGGCTGCGGGCCTGGCCTGCGGCACCCACCTGGGCCGGCCTGGGCCTGCTGGCCGCCGCAGTGGTGGTCGTCGCATGGCATCCCTTGTGGGAGGACGCCACGGGGCCCGCGCCGGGGCCGCAAGGCGCAGCACAGGGGGTGCCGCGTGCCGTGTGGCCGCTGGTGGCCTGCTACGGCGCCCTGGGTTTCGGCTACATCCTGCCGGCCACCTTCCTGCCGGCGCTGGCGCGCCTGTGGGTGGACGATGCACGCGTCTTTGGCGCGGTCTGGCCGGTGTTCGGTGGGGCAGCGGCCCTGTCCACCGTGGGGGCCGCGCCGCTGCTGGCGCGCCACGGTGCGCGCACCGTGTGGGCCGCCGCGATGGGCGTGATGAGCGTGGGGGTGCTGCTGCCGGTGGTCTCGACCCAAGCCCTGGCCCTGGTGCTGAGCGCCGTGTGCGTGGGCGGCACCTTCATGGTGGCCACGATGGCCGGGCTGCAGGAAGCCCGGCGCCTGGGCGGCGCAGCGCCCACCCGCGTGATGGCCGCGATGACCGCCGCGTTTGCCACCGGTCAGTGGCTGGGGCCGCTCACCGTGGGGGCGCTGGCCCGCGCCGACGATCCGATCACCCGGCCCAGCCTGCTGGCGGCGGCCGTCTTGCTGCTGGCGGTGGGGGCCTTGCTGTGGCGCCGCCGCCCCGATGTGGAACTGCCTCGAAAGGACCCAGCATGAACACACCCCTGTTGCCCGACCGCATGCCGCCGTTGGCGCTGGAAGCGATGGACGATGCGCAGCGCGAAGCCGCCCAGGCCCTGATCGCCGGCCCGCGCAAGGCTGTCAAGGGCCCCTTCATCCCGCTGCTGCGCAGCCCCGCGCTGATGGACCGCGTGCAGCGGGTGGGCGAGTACCTGCGCTTCGACAGCAGCCTGCCCACGCGCGTGTCGGAGTTTGCGACGCTGCTCGTGGCGCGCCACTGGACGCAGCAGTTCGAATGGTGCGTGCACGTGCCGCTGGCGCTGAAGGCGGGAACTTCACCGGAGACGATCGAGGCCCTGCGCGAAGGCCGGCGGCCCACCACGATGGACGCCGACGAGACCCTGGTGCACGACTTCGTGGGCGAATTGCTACAGCACCACGGCGTGAGCGATGCCACCTATGCGAGGGCGGTCGAGCGTTTCGGCGAGCGCGGCGTGATCGACCTCACCGGCCTGGTGGGCTATTTCGCGATGGTGTCGATGGTGCTCAACGTGGCGCACACACCGCCCGAAGAAGCGCCCGGTGTGGCGCTGCTGCCGGCTTTCCCGCGCTGAATCGTCGCTAGTGGGGCGTCATGGTTGAAATCAACTGCTCGAACGTCACGTGATCGACACCGGCCACCAGCGCTCGCACCACAATGTCGGGCTTGTCGGCATGGAGCGCGATGAACTCGTAGCGACCGTCTTCGCCCTCGAAGGCATAGACGAGACGGTGAGCGGGCCTCTCGTCAGGGTTGAGCGGTACGTCGCGGAATGCATCTGCTTCCAGCTCTTCAGGAAGGCGCAGCCTTCCTCCGTTTTGCCTTGGAGCGCGTTGGCGAAGAAGGGACCAGGCTTGCTGTCACTCATGCCTTTCAAGGTGTACCCATCGTCCATCAACACGACGATCCTGCGGCTGTCGCCATAGTGAACGGCCAGGGCATCATGGCTGGGGATCAGGTGAGTCATCCCGGCCGGGATTCGCATACGCAACTGGTTTGCCGGTCGCACTTCCATCGTGCCAGACTCGGCACCAGGCAGGGGGTTCAGGGCGTTGAAGCTGGGGGACGGGCACGCCTGCGCGGCTGCAAGGATCGGTGCCGCCAGAAGGGCACCGAGAAGGGCACTGTATTGCATGGACACTCCCCGACTTTTTGGTGCGGGCAGTGTATGCAGCGCGCACGGCCCCCAGCAAGCGGCTGGCTGTAACGCATTTTTGCGAGCTGGACCCAGGCCGGCCCCGCAGGCATCCATCCAGGGGGTCGGACCCTGTTGCGCTTGCGCGCAGCGTCGTCGGCTGGCAGGACGGTTGCTCAGGCGTCGGCCAGCGGCACGTCGCGCCCGTCGGGCGCCTGCAGTGCCATCAACCCGATCACCTGCTCGAGCAAGTGATTGAGCTGCGCCAGGGCCGAAGGGTCCAGGCGTTCCAGCGCATCGGGCAGAATGCCGGCCACGGGCTTCGGGGCGGCTTGCGCGATGCGGGCGCCCGCTTCACTCAGGAACAGGCTCACCACGCGCTGGTCGCGCTGGTCGCGCCGGCGTTCCACCAGGCCCTTGCGGTCCAGCGACTCGACCAGATTGCTCGCCGTGGCCTGCTGGATTCCCAGCGCCTGCGCCAGTTGGGTCACACGAATGCCGGGCTGGGCCTGGATGGTGACCAGGCACCACAATTGGGAGCCGCTGACCCCGGTGGCTTCTTGCACATGCTGAAAATGCTGCTTGATCGACCGCACGATCATGCGGAAGCTGCGCAGGGCGCGCAGCACTTCGGCGGGCAGGGTGGGGTTCTCGCTGGGATGGGAGACCATGGAATCCGCTTGGGGATAGGACGGGACACCAAGCCGTTGTATGGCATGGTCCCCCCATAACGCGCCATCCGTCATTGGGTTGACGCGCCGCCACGGGCGGCTTGCCGCCTTGAAGACATGAACAAAGAAAGGGAACAGCACGATGCTCGAATCCATCTTTGCCACCCTTGGCATCAGCCTGTCGGGCTCCGGCGGGCTGTTGTGGGGATCGCTGGTCATCATCGTGGGCGCCCTGGTGGGTGAGGCGGTGTTCCGCCGGCTGGGCCTGCCGCGCGTCGTGGGTTATGCCTTGGCCGGCATGGGCGTGGGCCTGGCCGGGTATGGCATGGCGGCTGGCCAGCTCTCGCCGTCGCTGCGGGTCATCGTCGACCTGGCGCTGGGCCTGCTGCTGTTCGAGCTGGGCTCGCGGGTCTACCTGCGATGGCTGCGCACCAACCCCTTCCTGCTCGTCACCAGCCTGGCCGAATCGTTGCTCACCTTCGGGGCGGTCTACCTGGTGATGCGCTGGGCGGGGCTGGCCGCGCCGGCCGCCGTGGCCGTCGCGGTGCTGGCCGTGCCCACCTCGGCGGCGGTGATCTCCCGGGTGGCCTCCGAGTTCGGCGCGGCCGGGCAGGTGACCGAGCGGGTGTCGATGATGACCGCGCTCAACACCCTGTACGCCGTGTTCGCCAGCAAGCTGCTGCTGGCCTGGCTCGACTTGGACACCGGCCAGAACCCGGTGCAGGCCATCGTGCAGCCCTTGTACGTGGTGGCCGGCTCGGTGCTGGTGGCCGGGCTGCTGGGCTATGCCGTGGCTCGCGTGGCCCGTGGCCTGGATCTGCGCAATGAGAACTCCACCTTGCTGCTGCTGGGCCTGATCACCCTGGCGCTGGCGGTCACGCAGGTGCTCAACCTGTCCACGCTGCTCGTTCCGCTGATGGCCGGCCTGTGGCTGCGCAACACCACCGAACGGCCCTGGGTCTGGCCCCGCCACTTCGGCACGGCCGGCGGCGTGCTGGTGCTGCTGTTGTTCGTGATCGTCAGCACCTCCTGGTCTCCCGCGGCGCTGGCCGCCGGGGCCGGCCTGGCCCTTCTGGCCATGGCCGTGCGCCTGGCCGCCAAGGCCGGGGCGGTGCTCACCCTGGGCTGGTTCAGCGGGCAGTCCGTCCGCCAGGGCCTGGGCTTGAGTCTGGCCCTCACCCCGCTGTCGGCCACGGCCCTGGTGCTGTTTGCCGACCTGCAGGGCTCGCATGCCGCCTTTGCCGCTCAGGTCGCGCCCATCGCCCTGAGCGCCGTGGCGCTGATGGAACTGCTGGGCGCCCTGGCCGTGCTGGCCGCCCTGCGCGGCGCCCGTGAGATCACCCCCCAGCGCGGGGCCTGAGCCCTGCACCGAGGACACCCCATGAGCCTGGAAGCCTTCTCCACCTCCGAACCGCTGACCCTGGGCGTCGAGCTCGAACTGGCCATCGTCAACCGCCACGACTACGACCTCTCCCCCAGCTCGGCCGACCTGCTGCGCCTGATGGCCAAGCGCAAGATCCCCGGCGACGTGAAGCCCGAGATGACCGACAGCATGATCGAGCTGTCCACCGGCATCTGCCGCCACCATGCCGACGCCCTGGGCCAGCTCACCGAGATCCGCGACGCGCTGGTCGAGTGTGCACGCAAGCTCAACGTGGGCCTGTGCGGCGGCGGCACCCACCCCTTCCAGGACTGGAGCGAACGGCGCATCTTCAACACGCCGCGCTTCCACATGCTCTCCGAGCTGTACGGCTATCTGTCCAAGCAGTTCACCATCTTCGGCCAGCATGTGCACGTGGGCTGCCCGGGGCCGGATGACGCCCTGGTGCTGCTGCACGGCCTGTCGCGCTTCATCCCCCACTTCATCGCGCTGTCGGCCTCCAGCCCCTACGTGCAGGGCACCGACACCGGCTTCCACTCGGCGCGGCTGAACTCGGTGTTTGCCTTTCCGCTGTCGGGCCGCGCGCCGTTTTGCACCACCTGGGACGACTTCCGGATCTTTTTCGAGAAGATGACGCGCACCGGCGTGGTCCAGAGCATGAAGGACTTCTACTGGGACATCCGCCCCAAGCCTGAATTCGGCACGATCGAGGTGCGCGTGCTCGACACCCCGCTCACGATCGACAAGGCCGCGGCCCTGGCGGCTTACATCCAGTGCGTCTCGCGCTGGCTGACGGTGGAGAAGCCCTTCGAGCTCGCCGAGGACGACTACCTCGTCTATACCTTCAACCGCTTCCAGGCCTGCCGTTTCGGGCCCGAAGGCAGTTTCGTCGACCCCAAGACCGGGGAGCACCGCAGCCTGCGCGAGGACATCCTGGCCACCCTGGCCCGGCTGGAGTCGCATGCCATCGAGCTGAAGGCGGAGGCGGCGCTGGACTACCTGCGCCTGGAGCTCGAGCGCCACGGCAATGACGCCACCTGGGCGCGCCAAGTTCACGCCCGTGAACACCTCCTGCCCGAGCTCGTCCGGCAGCAGTGCGAGCGCTGGAGTGGGGAATGCTCCGTCGAGTGATGGTAATTTAACTACATCGACTCCAGCGAAGGGGTTTTCCGCTCGGCCGCTCGGCCGCCGATTCCGCGGCGTGGAACAGGCGAAATACCTATTGTTTATCAATCACTTGGCAATCGTTCCTGCGCCCCGAATGTTTCAGGGTTTGTCCCAGAGTTGATTTTGTAGTTTTACTTCGCGAACATCCCGGTCGCCGTATCTGGAGGCTGAGCACGCCCTGGCTTCGTCCATCGTGCCCCCTCCCGGTACCGAACTCAGGAGACGACGATGACGAACGGGATGAGACGAGGTTGGAGCCGCTTCTGGGCGGCCCTGATGGTGGCCGGTGGGGTTGGTCTGCTGGCCGGCTGCGGCGGCGGTGGGGGGAGCGATGGCGGCGGCGATGAGGGGGCCCCTGCGGTGGCGCCCGGGACGCTGCGGGTCCATTACCAGCGTGCAGCCGGCGACTATGCCGGCTGGGGCGTCTACGCCTGGCATGGACCGACGACCCCCTCGAGCGGCTGGCCCGGTTCGCCGCGCTTCGAGTTTGGGGCCTCCGACGGCTACGGCCGCTATGTCGACATCCCCGTGAACCCATCGGCCGGCCGGATGGACTTCCTGTTGAACCGGCCCACCAGCGCCTCCGAGGCCGAGAAGGACCAGGAGTGCGACCGCGTGGCGTCCTTCACGGCCGACATCGCCACCCGCGGCCAGGAGATCTGGCTGAAGCAGGGGGACTGCACCACCTACGACAGCGCCCAGGCCGCCAGCGGCCTGAACATCGGCCATGCCCGCGCGATGTGGCTGTCCGCCTCGCGCCTGGTCTGGCCGGGCCTGCCGCCCGGCGGCGAACTGCGCCTGTACCACGCCGCCCAGGGCGGCATCACCGTCAGTGCCTCGGGCGTCCAGGGGGCCGACGGCTTTCATGCGCTGAGCACCACCACGCTGGACACTGCACTGCGCGAGCGCTTCCGCCACCTGGCGGGTGCACCGGCCTTTGCGTTGCCGGTGGCCGCGGCCTCCGAGGTCCGCTCGCTGCTCAAGGGCCA